>UQVX01000002.1 GCA_900544585.1 uncultured Mycoplasmataceae bacterium
TGTTGATCCAGATGAACTACCAGTTGCAGTTGTTAAACTAGCTAATATAGTGTCGTCACTAAAAGCATTATCACCAATACTTATACTGCTACTTGTACTACTTGGAAATTGTACAGTACTTAAACTTGCCATACTACTAAAAGCACCGTCGCCAATTGTTCTGACAGAAGCTGGTAGTGTAATTGAAGTTAGCTTTGTTCCTTTAAAAGCTTCATTACCAATTGATTGTAAACTATTACCAAAAGTTGCTCCATTGGCTGGTGGTGTAGTGGCTCCATTACTAACTGTAGCTAATTGAGTAGCTCCACTAAAAGCGCTATTACCAATTGAAGTCACACCAGCTGGCAATGTTACAGTACTTAAACGTGCATCACCTGAAGCGATATTGTGAGGAATTGTATTTAAACCAGTTGCTGCGTTTAAGTTTAAAGTTGTCAAACTTGCCATACTACTAAAAGCACCGTCGCCAATTGTTCTGACAGAAGCTGGTAGTGTAATTGAAGTTAGCTTTGTCCCTTTAAAAGCTTCATTACCAATTGAAGTCACACCAGCTGGCAATGTTACAGTACTTAAACGTGCATCACCTGAAGCGATATTGTGAGGAATTGTATTTAAACCAGTTGCTGCGTTTAAGTTTAAAGTTGTCAAACTTGCCATACTACTAAAAGCACCGTCGCCAATTGTTCTGACAGAAGCTGGTAGTGTAATTGAAGTTAGCTTTGTTCCTTTAAAAGCTTCATTACCAATTGATTGTAAACTATTACCAAAAGTTGCTCCATTGGCTGGTGGTGTAGTGGCTCCATTACTAACTGTAGCTAATTGAGTAGCTCCTTTAAAAGCATTATTTTCAATTCTACTAACATTAGTTGGCAATGTTATGCTGCTTAAATGATCATTACCTTCAAAAGCAGAAGCACCAATAGTTGTTAGATTCGTATTACTTCCTAAATTTAAACTCTCTATGCCAGTGCCATTAATAAATTGTCTACCTAATAAACTAACACTACTTGGTAAATCTAATCTACTTAGATTTGAACATCCATTGAAAGCATTAGCTTCAATGGTAGTTAACTGCATATTAGTATTTAAGTTATTAATAGTTCTTAGTTGTGTACATCCGCTAAACGCACCACTACCAATTGTTCTAATACCCCTTGGTAATGTTACAGTTTGTAAACTTGTATTACTTAATACTCCTTGTGATAGTGTTGTTAATTGAGTGGCTTGTTCCATGTTAATTGTAGTCAAACCACTACCACTAAATGCACCTCTTTGTAAATCTCTAATACCTGAACCTAGAGTAATATTAGTTAAACTTGAACATCCACTGAAAGCATTAGCTTGAATTGTGTTTAGGTTAGGTCTTTCACTGAAGTTAACATAACTTAATTGTGTACAATCTCGGAAAGCATTTTGACCAATGGTACGGATATTATTAGGAAGTACCACTCTTTGTATTGTAGCGTTGCCACTCACTATACCCTCACTTAAAGTTTCTAAGCCACTAACATTAGAAAAGTTAAGTTCAGTAATATGAGTGCCATCAATAAAACCACTACCAATTTTACTTAAAGCGTCACTAAATCTAATTGAAGTTAGTGCACTATTTTTAAAGGCTTCGTTACCAATAGTAGTTATTCCGTTTGGAAGATTTGCTTGTTGTAAACCTGAACTATCAAAAGCATTGGCCCCAATAGATATTGTATTTGCTTGTCAAGTAAAGTGACTTAAACCTCTACAACCTTTGAAAAATTTGTCCGGAATTTGCTTAATTGCAGTATTTGATAAATCAACATTATCTAATTTTGAACAATCTGAAAATACACCTGAACCTACAGCTGATAATCTACCCTCATTTTTAGACAAATCAACACTAATTAATCCTGTGCAACCTTTAAATGCATCATTCCCAATAGATCTAACATTTGATAAATCTAAACTAACACCTGTACTTGCCTTCGGTACAGAAAGTTCACGTGTTGTTGATGAATTAGAATTTGTGTTGAATGTTGATGTTGCACTAGCAAAAGCACCATTGAATGCATTAGCACCAATTTTTTCAACATTTTCTAGATTAATATTTGATAAGTTTGCACAATTTTGAAAAGCTGAATCATCAATTTTAGTTGCGGTCGGTGGTAATGTCACATTTCTCAAATTAATACATCCTTTAAATGCACTATTACCAATTTCTTGTAAACCCAGCGGTGCTTGAGTTGTAATTGATTGTAAGCTTTGAATATTTTCAAATGCACCACGGTATGTCTTTGTTTTTAATCCAGTAACTTTATCATAAGTGATTTCATTGTAACCAGTAATCTTCTTGATTGTTCTAGGGATGGAAAATGATGTAGATTTAAATTTCTTTGGATTGACTGCAACTAAAGTTGTCATATTTTGATCAGCATAAACCAACCCATTCTTATCTTGAATGATTTGTGAATCTAAGTTTCTTGAATTCCAATCAATATCTATTTGTGATTTATTAGGTTGACTATTATTGCCATTAGGACGTTGAATTGTAATAACACATGAAGATAGTGTTGCACCTAGTGCACCACTTGCCAAAATACTTCCACCTACTAATGCAGATAACTTAATAATTCTTTTCATTGTTAATTTATTTTTCATCTTTAAATCAAAAGTCCTTAAATCTTGTAGTAAAAATGTTTATAAGACATATAAAACATTAGTTAATTATTTTATCAAATTAAATATAAATATCTTTATATTATTAAATTAAGTATCCACAATCTGGATTTATAGCTGTCTAACTTTTTGTCAATCATCATAGTTAGCAATCCAACTACGATCTAGCATGCTAGTTAATCTAATGTCATAAACACTAATTTTCCCCATCTCTCTCATCATTGCATCCATTGCTTGACTTTGCAATTTTGATGATGCGTTAGCTAGCATAATAACTGCATTGAAAAAAGTTGTTGAATTTAATCCTAAGAAACCAGTGCTATCTGTTTGTAGAGTAACTTTGCCATTACTATCTTTAGAAATTAAATTTTGTACATCTTGATTATTAAATTGACTAATAATATATTCATTTTTTAAAGCACCAGTTGTATCTGATGAGGCAAATAATGTTGATTGAACATTATTTTCTGAATTTCATAACGGCATGGCAGTCATTTTTTGAAATGCAATGTCAGGAACTTGATTAGTATCATTCAAAATACCAATAATGGCGTTTTGAATTGTTTCAACCCGGTTAGTACCAGTATTAGTTTCATCATTAATTAAATCATTCAAGTTCTTTTTAGCAGCTTCTGTAATTGGCAAACCTGAATCTTTTAGATTGTTATCATAAAAACTTGTTAACAAACTAGGGGTAGATAAGTTCTTAACATAGTCAACAATTTTAGTACGACTTGCATATGAGTAAAGCATTCCTCTATATTTAACTTCATTAGTGCCTGAATTAGCAATTGCATTAGAATAAGTAGAATTATTAAATGCTAAACTTGGTAATTTGTTGTCAACTCCTGTCTCACCATTACTTTCTAATTGGAATCCTAAGAAACCACTGCTACCTGTATTTGCACCATCAGATGCTTTATTTGATGTTGTCATTATTGGTGCAGTGTATCAATAATCAGAAGAGGTTGTATAAACTATGCTTGATTTTGTTAATGTTGATGAAGACGTACCATCTGACTTTGTAGATCCATCGCCATTAGCACTAGTAGTTAATGAGTAGGGATTAATTTGGCCCAACCAACTATAGGAATTTGAGTTAGTTAAATAAATTGGTAATGCTTCAAATTTAGTATCACTTTGCATTTGATTTCGAATTTCACTCACACTTGTTGCACTTGAAATCCCAAAATTTGGGTTAGCAACAATAGATGACATTGTTTGTCATGCAACCATCGCTTTACCACTATTATTATTTGTTGTTTTAGTAGCATTGTCTAAAATATCATACAATTTTGTGAATTCAAAACCTTTTAGTGTTCCATCAGTATTTTTACCATCGCTTCATGACAACAAATACTTAATAGTAATCAGGAATTTAAAATAATTTTCAGTATCAGATGGTTTATTGTAAACATTAAATCCAAAATCACCATCATTGATATTCATTTTAAACTTGAACTCAGATTCGTTTCAGTTTGAATTTCAATAACTTTCAGCTTTTTGTAGAAATGTTTCTTGAGTTGTTCAATCACCCTGAGAATACAAATTATTAATGCCAATAAAATTACTTACATAATAAGTTGATTTAATAGCATTTTGGATTTGAGTTGCAATCCAACCATTTGAACCTATTGTGCTATTATCTATTAATGTGTTTTTAGTTGTACCATTAGGATACAAATATTTTTGCATATATGAGTTATATACAATTGAATTAAGTGTTCCATCAGAACCAGTTGCTAAAAGTGCTTTGTTAATATAATCGTTATTAGTGTAAACATAAGTTGATATTCCTGTAGTTGCTATCTTAGGGTCAACTACTAAATCAACTGAATTAACATAGCTAACTATTGCTTTTTGGTACTCATTCTTTGTTTTAGTTAGATATGTCTTAGTATCACTAGCTGTTGTACTACCATTATCATTAAAGTTTATTGCCAAACTAGCATTATTTACTCTTGCATTATGGTAAACTTTCTTACTTGATGGAGTAGTTGTGCTTGTTGATGGAGCAGTGTTGGTAGTAATACTATTAACTAGTTGTTGCAATGATGTAAAATCACCTGATTGACTATCACGTTTAAATGGTAACACACCAGCAATACCATTATTAATTCATGCTGTTGCTGAAGCATTATTGTTATAGGTACTTTGGTTAGAGTAAATTGCCTTTTTAAGAGTTTGATTGAAATCATTAGCTTGTTTAGCAATCTTTAGATTTTTAGCAGTATCAATCAAATCTCTCAATTTATTAGAATCACTACCAAATGATGGTTTTTTCAATTCAGATAAAACATCATAGTAATCTTTATAGTTTTTATCACTAGACTCTTTAAAACCAAAATTGGTGTTGTAGTCAATTCCACCAGAAACAGATGCTAAATTGGCTGTAACTTTTGCACCAAATAAATTATCTTGTTGATTAGCTGTATCATCAATTAATTTTTCAACATATCCTAAAATAACTTGTTCAAAGTTGTCATTCAAATATGTTTTCAATGATTCTTTAACATTGTATGTTGTTGTACCTTGCAATGTATCTAATGCATAGTAATACATGAATGTATTTCTTAATTCATTGCATACATTATTGAATTTAGTGTTGAAATCTTGAGTCGCACTACTAGCTGCTTCCTTTAATTTTGCTAATCTATCAATACTAATTAAATGAACACCAAATTGGTTTCTAACTAAAATAAAATTACCTAATTGTGATTGATTATCTTTTTGTGATGAATCATCTGTAGTTCCCTTAGGAGAAGTAGTTTGATTAGATTTTAATGTTGCCTTATCACCAATATTGATGACATCCCTAATTCCATCCGCATCTTTATATTCACCTTGAAAAACTGAACTCTCAGTTTGGGTATTAGGGTTGTTTCAAGTTGTTGCATACGGGAATTTAAATACACCTGTGCCAGTTGCAGTTTGATCGCCGGCATTTGGTTTAGCGTCTGCAGCTTTATAACTCAAAAAATTCTTCATAATTGATGTTTCATCAATTGATGTTGCAGTATAAACATTATTGTCTTGAATACCAAAAACATCATTAGAAAATTTATATCAAGCAGCAGCACTAAATGGCGTAACATATGTTCCATCAAATAATTTACTTGCTGGAACAATCAAACTTGTTGATGAATCTTCAGTATATTCAGTATTCAACTTTATTAATCCTGTTGTGTTACTAACATAGCTACCTTTAGATAAGGCTAGCATTAGCAATCTAAATTTTTCAGTTGTTGTTAATTTTTGGGCATTATCATTATCAATACCTTCAAAATATTGGAAAGCATATGAACCTTCAGCAAACCCAGTTGGGGTTTCATTTTGTGTAAAATAACTAGAAAATAAATTTTTAATTTTGGTTTCACTAGTACCATTTTTCCATAATGACATGCATAGTGGTAGTGGAAGGGCGTTTTTAATCCAACTATCCATTAGGTGTTCCATGAAATCTCCATAACCCCAATCAATGGTTTTACGTTCATTTTCAGCTATAGCTTCACCTGTAAAACTAAAATTGTTTTTTGTTCCTGGAGTTGTTGCATTGACATAACTATTATCAATGTCCTTTAAACCAATTAAATTAATGTCTTTAATTGGTGTGACAACTTTTTTGCTCCCTGAATCAGATATATAACCCAAATATTCTTTAGCATTACTACCAAATAAGTAATCTATCAAACTTGATTTAACATTGCTAGCAATGTTTCTATCAATGTATGCTTGTTTTGTTCCACCAACTGGGTCTAACACATTTTGTTGGAATAATTGTTCTCAATTTGCACCCTTATTATTTTTGTAATTTTTGTATTCATCATTGTATGCTTTTTCAGCATTTTCAGCTCATTGTTTGTAACTTAATTCAATTGATGAATCGTTCACAACTTTAAATCAATTAATTAATAATTTGTTGATGTAAGAGGTAAAAAGTGAATCTTGACCAGATGATGAAGATAAAACACCTGCTACTGTTGGTAAAATGTTAGAATTCAGACTCGAAAATGATCCAGCATTGGTAGATGGAATTTTAACATTACTTTTACTACTACAAGATGCTAAACTAATTGATGCTGCAGTAACTGAAGTAGCAATAAAAAAAGCTGAAAATATTGTAATTTTTAAGGTTTTTTTATTTTTAATAGGTTTCACTTATTTTCTCCTTAAAGTAGGGGATTTTTGATTGTAAAATTATAAATTATTAATTGCAAATATTATATATTTTATAACATTTTCAATTGTTTGGATAAAGGGGTCGTTTGCTAATAATGAGTTTAAAACTAACAGATGTAAATATTGAAATTACTGGTAGAACAATCTTAAAGAATATCAATTTAGAAATAGAACCAGGAGATGTAGTTGCAATTTTAGGTCCCAATGGTCATGGAAAGAGTACATTACTAAAAGGGATTATGCACCATTATGATACAAGAATTAGTAATGGAAGTATTTTGATTGATGATATATTAATTAACTCATTTTCAACAGACAAAATTGCACAACTTGGAGTTTATTTAGCAATGCAAAATCCTGTAGAAATTCCAGGGTTAGGTATGTTGGAGTTATTAAGAAATGAAGCTAGTTATAATGATGAAAAAATTAGTGTCATGCAACTTTATAAACTTCTTAATCAAAAAATGAAAAACCTAAACATGAGTGCTGAATTATTAAATAGAAACATTAATGAAAACTTTTCTGGTGGTGAAAGAAAGAAAAATGAAATTTTACAGATGCAAATTCTAGACCCAAAGTATATTCTGTTAGATGAAATTGATTCAGGTTTAGATGTTGATGCCATTAGTTGTATCAATAATGTATTATTGGAACAAAAATCATTAAATAAAGCAATTATGTACATTTCGCACAATGACAATCTTCATAAAGCACTACAGCCAAATAAAGTTGTGGTGATTATGAATGGCGAAATTGTAGCAGCTGGTGATTATGAATTAGCAAAATATATTAACCAAATTGGTTATCAAGCGTATGCTACTCAAAATGGAATTGAATTACTAAATATTAATGAAGATGAATTTTTAAAACAAACAAATAAAGGTTACAATTGTGGTGGTATCAAGTAAGCTACAAATTATTCAAGACCATTTTGAGCAAAATATTACATTAGATAGCAATGATAATAGGATATTTACATACTTAGTTTTACCTGAAAAGGATTTACAAGTAAAACTAAATGTCAATGTTTTAGATAATTCAGCTTTAGAATTAAAAATTATTGTAGTCAATGTAAGTAGCAATGACATTAATATTGAAAGTAATGTTAATGTTGCAAAAGATAATAATAATTGCAAAGTTAAAATGCTTTGCTATGGAATGAATAAATCTAAAACTAAACTAGTGTCTAATTTAAACGTTGAGACAACAACAAAAAATAATCACACTAACCAAATGATTACAGGTATTTTGTTATCACCAAATGCCAAAATCATTGGTGAACCCAACTTACAAATTAATGCACTAAATGTTTATGCAAAACATAGCTTAAATATTGGCACATTAGATAAAGCAGAAATATTTTATTTAATGAGTAAAAAAATTCCCCTCAAAGAAACAAAGCAGATTCTTATTCATGCTTATCTAATTGAAATGTTGAAAGAATTAGATGAATCACAAACAACATTATGCTTGCAAAAAATACATGAAAGGATTGACTAATATGCAAATTAAAGATATCAAAAAACAATTTCCTTGATTTAAAAATAATCCTCATTATGTTTATATGGATTCAGCAGCCACAACATTGAAACCTCAAGTTGTAATTGATAGAATTGTTCATTATTATAGTTGTGAGTGTACTAACCCCCACAACACTGATTCAACATTTACAAGTAATGTTTACAATGAAATTGAAAAAGCCCGTGAAACTATTGCTAGTTTTATTCATGCTGATAGTGATGAAATTGCTTTCAACTCAGGTGCAACTGAAGGATTAAATCTTGTTGCCAATGGCTTAAAGTCAATCTTAAAAAAAGATGATGAGGTTTTACTAACTTATGGTGAGCATGCTTCCAATATCTTACCATGAATGAATTTGGTAGATGAAATTGGGATAAAAATTAAGTATGCTGGTGAAAAATATCATGAATTAACACCTCAAGAGTTAGTTGATAGCATTAATTCAAAAACAAAAGTTGTTGCATTTTCATCAGGACATAATTTAACAGGTCAATATTTTAATGATGTAAATGTTTGCCAACTTATCAAACAAAAATATCCTCATGTGCTAACTGTTGTTGATGCAACTCAATCAATCCAACATCATGAAATAAATGTTAAAAAGAATGGTTGTGATTTTTTAGTGTGTTCTGGGCATAAGATTTTTGGGCCAACTGGCATTGGATTAGTTTATATTAAGAAAATCTTACAAAATCAAATCAATCCACTGAGATATGGCGGGGGGATGAATTTCAAAATTGAGGAACAAGAATTTGAACCATTAAATAACATTCATAAGTATGAAGGTGGCACACAAAATGTGGCTGGAATTCTAGGATGAAGTAGGGCAGTTAAATTTTTTAGTGAAATTGGCTATGACCAAATTGAAGCATATGAAAAAGAATTATCACAATATGCACTAAGTAAATTAAGCACAATAAAAAATATTATTATTTACAATGAAGCAAGTCATTCAACAACAATTGCATTTAATTATGACGGAGTATTTTGTCAAGATTTAGCAAGTTATCTAGGTAGTAAGGGCATCATTGTTCGCTCAGGATTATCATGTGCAAAGTTGTATTGTAATTTGATTGACACCAAAGCTTTAATTAGAGCTTCATTGTACGTATACAATACAAAAGAAGATATTGATTACTTATATGAAGTACTAAAAAACTATCAAAAGGGGGATGAATTAAATGAGTTGATCTAAAGATCCAACATTATTGAGAAGTATCATTATTGACCATTATGATCACCCGCACAAAAAGGTTAATGAGGTACCAAGTGATTATGTTAAATTACAAAATAAATCATCCACATGTATTGATGACATTACAGTTTATATAAAACATAATAGTAAAACAATTGAGGATATTTTATTCAGTGGAATTGGATGTGCAATCTCAACAAGCTCAACTGATATCATGGCAAAATTATTAACTAATAAAACATTTAATGAGGCATTAATAATTCTGGATAACTATTTAAATATGGTAAATGGCCAACCATATGATGAAGAGTTATTAGATGAACTCATTGCTTTTTATAGAATTAATGAACAAAGCAATCGGATTAAATGTGCCAAAATAGGAATTAATGCAATTTATAATTGCATTAAAGAAATTAATAATAATGAAATTCAATAATCAAAAATATGAACATAGTTTTAATGATGGTGATATCAACGTCATTAAACTAAACAAGGGTCTAAATGAGGAAGTCATTAAGACAATTTCTAATTTAAAACAAGAAGATGATTGATTAATTAAATCTCGACTTGATGCTTATGATGTTTTCAATAATAAAAAAAATCCAACCTGAGGACCAGATTTAAGTTTCATTAATTTTAATGAATATACATATTATGTTAAACCAAGTGAAAAAATGGTTAATGATTGAAATGATGTTCCTGAAAAAATCCGTAGCACATTTCAAAAATTAAAAATTCCTGAAAATGAGGCAAAATTTTTGAATGGTGTAGCAACTCAATATGATTCAGAAATGGTGTACCATTCTTTATTAAAAGAACTAGAAGAAAAACAAGTTATCTTTACTGATCCAAACACTGCAGCCAAACAATATCCAGATTTATTTAAAAAATATTTTGGTAAGTTGGTACCACCGACTGATAATAAATATGCAGCATTAAATACAGCAGTTTGATCAGGGGGAACATTTATTTATATACCTAAGAATGTCAAAATTGAAAAACCATTACAGTCTTATTTTCGAATCAATTCAAAGAGTGCTGGACAATTTGAACGGACATTAATTATTGTTGATGAAGGAGCATCAGTTCACTATATTGAAGGATGCACTGCACCAATCTATGATAAAAACAATTTGCATGCTGCAGTTGTCGAGGTGTTTGTACATAAAAATGCAACTTGTCGTTATACAACAATTCAAAATTGAAGTGATAATGTTTTAAATTTGGTAACTAAACGGGCAATTTGTTATGAAAATGGCAAAATGTCATGAATTGATGGTAATTTAGGGTCACAAATTAACATGAAATACCCCGCGACAATTTTATTTGGTGATAATTCAGCAAGTGAATGCATTTCAGTGGCAGTAGCAGGAAAAAATGTTATTCAAGATGCTGGTGCCAAGATGATTCATGTTGGCAAAAACACTAAATCCAAAATCATTTCTAAAGGCGTTTCCTTTAATAATGGACGGAATATTTATCGTGGTTTAGTAAAAATTGGTCCACAAGCAACTAATGCGATTAGTTTTGTAGAATGCGATACATTACTTTTAAATGATGAATCATCATCAGATGCATTTCCAACAGAAATCTTAGAAAATGATTCTTCTAGCATCTCACATGAAGCAGTTATCAGTAAAATATCTAATGAGCAATTGTTTTACCTAATGTCTAAGGGGTTTACCAAAGAAAAGGCTGAAAATTTGATTGTGATTGGATTTTTGAATGAGTTTAGTAATGAACTGCCAATGGAATATGCAGTGGAACTAAACCAATTAATTAAACTAGATATGGATAGATAAGAAATGGCAAACAATAGAATAATTTCAAGAAAAGAAAATTTTGCAGATTGATATACATCTGTAATTAATGAAGCAAATTTAGTGCAATACACTGACATGAAAGGCTTTACAATATTTGAACCCAATGGGTGAAGAATTTGGGAAAGAATTAGAAATGATTTAGATGTTAAATTCAAGGCAATGGGAATTAACAACTTATACATGCCATTATTAATTCCTATGTCTGAATTTGAAAAAGAAAAAGAACATGTTGAGGGTTTTGCACCTGAATTATTTACAGTAACTCAAATTGGTGATAAAAAATTAGATGATTTATTAGTAATTAGACCGACATCTGAAATTTGGTTTTGTAAATATTTCAAAAATAAAATTAAGAGTTACAAAGATCTGCCTTTGTTAACTAACCAATGAACTAGTGTATTAAGAGCAGAAAAAAATACCCGGCCATTTTTGAGAAACACTGAGTTTCATTGACATGAAACACATTGTGCGTTTGCTAGCCACCAAGATGCTGATACATTTGCAAGACGTTTTTTAGATTTATATGCTAATTTTTGCGAAAATGAACTATGCATACCAGTTATTAAAGGTGCTAAAACTGTCAATGAGAGATTTGCTGGCGCAACTATGACTTACACTATCGAATCAATGATGCAAGATGGTCAGGCATTACAAAGTGCAACAAGTCATGTCTTAGGACAAAATTTTGCAATTCCTTATGACATTAAGTTTCAAGATGCTAATAATCAATTGCAATATGCTTATACCACATCACATGGACTAACAACTAGAATCATTGGGGCAATTATTATGGTGCATAGTGATGACAATGGGCTAGTTTTACCATTCAACATTGCAGAATGTCAAATTAAAATTATTTGTTTATTTGCCAACAAAAATCCGCAAGTTTATGACTATGCTAAAAAAATTCATGATCAACTTATAAAAAATTATCGTTGTGAAATAATTGATAGTGATAAAGGAATAGGTTACCTGTTAGCTGAAAGTGAAGTTCAAGGGACACCAATTAATCTTGTGGTTGGACCACAAGATTTGCAAGATCAAACTTTCACATTTATTAGACGTGATGATGGAATAAAATACACTAATAAAATTGATGAATTAGATCTTTCAATTGAAGCTGCAGTTAAAGAATATAAATCTAATTTATTTAACAAAGCTAAACAAAGATTAGATAATAACATTGTCATGATTAATAATTTTGATGAATTAAAATCTGTTATTAATAATAAGCAATGAGCTAAATGTTATTTTAATGGCTCAGCAGATGATGAACAAAAAATTAAGGAATTAACAGGAGCAACAGCAAGATGTATCTTGCTAGAACCTAGCCCTGTTACGAAAAAATGTTTTTATACAGGACAAGACACAAATCAAATTGTAATTTTTGCAAAAGCGTATTAGATTAAGTAAATATAAAAAAACCTCCTTAGTTATTTAATGGAGGTTTTTTTATGGCAACAAATAATAAGTATATTTGTGTTAAGACATTTGATGATAAGTCACAATCTAGTTTTTATGTGAGATTAAATCCACAACCAGATGAATCAATTATTAGTTTTAATCAATATAAAAATACATTACAAATTAGTTTTAATTTATGATTAGATGGTACTTTTGAACTACCAGAAAATCTTTTTTTACTAAAAATAGATAGTAATCTAGGAAAATTTAGCAACATTACTTTAAAAATGATTAGAGACAATTATGTCTCTAAAAAATATAATGCTAGTTTCTTAATTAATCTTGATCAAACTGCAAACTTTAAGGGACAACATTTTTTAGAAGAACTTCATTTAAAAATTAGTTTAGATGTTAATCAAGATGTGGCTAATAATTCTAATTTACCAAGCAATTTTAATAAGTTCTATCAAGACTTATTAAAGATACAGTGGGAAGATAGCATTAATTTTAATAACTATTTTCCGATTAGTAAATTAAGTGAATATTATATTAGTGATAATTATAAAAATGATTATTTAACCATCTCAAAATTACCAAAAGATTTTTATAAATGAGCAAATAAACCAATGACTATCTATCCTGATTTTTGGTTTACTCCAACAACAAATTTTAGTAGTTTAAAATTTGAGCCAATCAATGAAATATATCGCTCGAACGTTAATGAACCATTATTTACAAAAAATTTTGATGAAGTTGTTATTTCAATTAATTACTTAGTTAATAATGTAACTAAAACATTAACTTTAGATTTGACTAACCAAGTAAATAATGTTCAAGTTAAAAATATCTTAATGTTAGGAGTAAAAACACTTTATAACTTTGATACCCAAACATTGTATCAAAGCGATCAGGGTGTATCAGGGGTTTATTTTCCTGTGCCAATGCAAGGTAATATTAATGTTAAATTAGTTAAAAATAGCAAGCAATATCTAGATAACTTTAATTTCTCTTTTAGTAATGATTTTTATAGTGATAGTAACACTAATATTGGAATTGAAGTTACAAGTTTTACTCAAACTACTGGGCAATGATTGGAGGTAGTGTATGCGTAAATGAGTTAAGGTAGGTTTATGGTCATTAGCAGGGACGCTTGTCGTTTCATCAGGACTCATTTTAGCTAGTAAATTATATTTTGATAGCAAACACCAAAACAACAATCCCGCCCAACAACCAACAACTCCTGGTGGTAATACTAATATAGGGAATAATGGTGGTAATAATAACACAATTACTCCTCCTAAAGTGGATGATGATGAAAACCATGAAGAAGGGATCGTGCCAGGCCCAGATAATGAAAATAATAATGATAAATTACCACCTAATGATAATGATGAAAATCAAGGTGATTCTAGTGATCAAGCACCGCCGCCAGAAAAAGATGATGTGGAATCACAACCACCACAAGTGCCAGAAGCACCAAAACCACCACAACCACAACCTATTCCTCCTGCCGCTGGCACCCCTGGTAATGGTAATGGTGCAACTAACAAACCGAGCCAAAATAAACCTACTCCTCCTCCTAGTAATCAAGGGCAGGGTGGTAGTACTTCTGGTCCATCAAATCCAGGTTCTAGTAACCAAAATAATGGGTCATCTAGTAATGGTTCTAGTAATCCAACTCCTAAACCACCTAGTTCACAACCATCTGGTCAAACAATATATAATAGACATAATCTAAGTGGAGTATTTAGTAAATATGATTTCATTAAACTTACAACTGATTATCAGTCATATTTTAATAACAATAGACAGTTAATATTTAATCCAGTCAAGATTAAAAATAATACCTACAAACTATTCAAAAAATATATTACTAATAGCATGAAGATTGATTTAGATAAAAATATATTAAAAATCAATATTTATTATCAATTAAGTAGTAATAATCAAAGTGTTAAATTACAAATTAAATGAGGCATTAAAGCAAAAAACAGTTCATTGAATTTAGAAAAAAAATATTATGATAATATTAGTGTCACTTTAAAGCGGGTTTAAAATGAGTAGAGATGTTAAGGCTACAATTAAGAGTGTAGCTCAAAAAAATAACTTAAAAATTGATTTTAATAAGACTGATCTAACTCTAAAAGATTTGGGAATCGATTCATTAGCCCTTCTTAATTTAATTTTTAAAGTTGAAACTGAGCTAGGTGTGCAAATTGATGATGCTACATTAAGTCAAATAAAAAATTTAGGTGATTTAATTGCAGCATTTGAAACAACTGTTAACAAATCAGCTAAATAATAAATTTACTTATTAATTATTAATGATTCAATTTTAGTTTCTAAAATAGAATCATTTTTTAATTGTTGTTTAGCACTAAAACTAAAACCTTCTGATTCACTATACTTAGGAATAACATGCACATGAAAATGCATCACTACTTGGCCTGCAATTTCATTATGGTTAGACAAATAGTTGAAGCCTTTTATGCCAATATCTAGGTTTAATAATTTGTTGGCAACCACTTTAGTTAAATCAATAACATCATGTAATGTTTCACTATCACACTCAACCAAGTTAGCATAATGTTGTTTGGGAATTATTAAACAGTGGCCATAACTTGTAGGAAATGCATCTAAAAATGCAATCGCATGTTCATTTTCTGCGACTACACGAGATGAAATATCTTTATTTACAATTTTACAAAAAATGCAATCTGACATCTTATGCTCCCTTTTCACTACCTAAATTATCATTAATCGTGTTTATTAAATAAGTAGTTTCTTCTTTATTAACAAAGACAGTTTGAAAATGTTGTTGGTGATGTTGATGTTGATTTAGAATGATTCCATCACCTGAACCTCATAAGTAATATGCATCAGGTGCATCTAAAATATCTCATGAATCATTTTCAGTTGACAATTTGAACACCACAACATTGTCATAGTATTTATTAAATTTTAAAGTATTATGGTTAACTATGCCACTAGATATCACATTTATAATGCCTACTTTAAATGCATTTTCTAAAATGTATTGAATTTTTTCAGAATAAACATTTTCGTCCCAAACCATTAAATCTTCAAGACCATTAATAACTAATAAGTGAGTTTTAAGAACTTCATTCTTATTAATTTTATTGTAGTAACTATAAATGTCTTTACATTGATAGTCCTGTAATAAATTAAGGCGGGTCTTGATTAATTCAATTGTTTGATCAATTGTTGCTATTGCTTCTTCATGTTGTGAACTATAGTTGTTAACTTGACTAAGATGATTTAAGTTTTTTAAAGTTTTATTTGATGTATCAATAATGTCAATGCTTAACTTTTCATGTGAGTTTAAACTAGCAATTGATAAAATCAAATTTGACACAAACATGCTATGGCCACTACCTTTAGAACCAAACACCTTAAGATTTGGTTCTAACAACCCATTAATATAAATATTTTGTCTATCACTTAGCTGACCAATTCCTAAGCAATATGAATTTTTATTACCAATTGTTGATAACATTGATTGCATTGAAATGATAGATTTTAGGTCTAATTTTTGACTAATAACTAAATTATTATTGTCATCAAAGTAATAATTAATCTCCAAACCAAAAAATTCAGAATTAAATTCATCAATATGTTCTTCAAAAATCTTTTTACTACGTTTCCCACTTAGTTTATACACACATGTGAATGATTTGAACATAATTTCTTTATTAACTAAACTGAAGTCTAAATTAAGACTAGTTAAAAACCTGTTAAACTTAGCTGTAAACTGTTCATAACTCGTAGTCAAATCAACTAAAAAATCTGTTGAACCATCAGATAAATCTTTGATATTACCAATTGGTAATTTATAACTTTGAGTCATCACCCTTTTTAAATATTGTGATGCTTCAAAATATTTTTTTGTTTCATATAAATGGTGTTGCTTTTTAATTCAATCATTATTAGAGGATTGGTAGTAAGTTTTTCTAACTTGTCAAACAATAACTGCAATAATCCCACCAACCATTAAAATTGTCAACACTAATGGTGCTACTGATTCAAATAAAACAACTAGGGTAAAGGATAGAATGCCGCCATAACTTTGAGGGTTCAAATAAAATCATACACTTTTGCTTACATTAGCTCAATCATTTTGTAATCAAAAATCAAAGTAACCTAATCTACCAGGTTCATTAGGTTGTAAATTATTAATAAAATATTGTTTAAAAGTTAAGCCATTGCCTGCAAAAACATTGTAGTCAATTAGGATACCAAGACTTGAAATAATGATTGACACCATTAGTCAAATCGCGCCTATAATTAAAATATTTTTGGTAGTAAATAATTTAACTTTCCATCTTGGGATTCAAGATAAAATAACCAAAATATAAATTAACAAATAAGCAAAATACTTTGTATAACCAAACAAAATAGAAAAGATTGTTGCATCAAAGAAGGCACCTACATACGGCACACGAGCTAATGACATTGTTAAAAAAATTAACAAAATAACTTGTAACAAAATTTTAACTAGTTTGCCTGATTTAGAATGCCAAAAAGTTGGTGAATTGATAACTTCATTTTTTTGATGATTAGTATTTTCAATCTTTTCTTTCATAGCTTTTATTCAACTTCCACAATACTTGCTAACACAACAGGACGTTTATCAAACTTCTTTTCAAATAATTTCATCAAAAGTTTTTTGAAGAAAATCTTAGTTTCCTTGTGATTAATTTTATTGTTTTTATGATCAATAACAGTTAAATTAGGGATTTGCAATTTAAAATCCTTCATAATGTTTTGAATAATTTCTTGATTACTAGTTAATTTACTAACAATTCCATAAGTTTCATAATTTATCTTATCAATAAACTGTTGACTAGCTTTATCCACAAATAAAGTCACTGTAACCACACCAGCTTCACTTAATTTTTGACGTTCAAATAAAATGCTGGCACTTGTGTCATCATTACCATTATTGCCAATATATTTTTCAGTTAATTTAAAATGAGTTTTTCTTTTTTGTAATTCTCCATTGACAATAGTGATTTCTTCACCATTATCAATAAAATGCACTTGCTCTAATTTAACTCTAGTTTGATTAACATCTTCTTGAAATTTAATTACTGATTTATATAGTCCCTGAATTGGGAAAACATACTTTGGATTTAATTTATCCAATAAATATTTATGGTCTTCATCTGAGGCACTCATTGACATAATTGTTTTTGGTAAAACAAATGACTCAATATCTAATTTACTTAATTTATCCAATAATTGGGCTGCATGACCTTCATAACCAGGCACTAATTGAGTGCCTAAAATAAATGTGTCACTACTCTTAGGTTCAATTGATTGAATTTGATTATCAGCAATTAACATTAATTTTTTAAATAATTGTTCATGTGTTGCTGCAATTACTACAATAGCGTTATCCCGATCATTAATTTCGGAAATTTGCACACAATTTAAACCTTTAATATTAATTAATTTGTGTTTAACAATGTTAGAAAAAACATTCATAAATGTATTGCTGTAAATGCTAAAAGGCCGATTATTATTTTTAGCTATTTTAGCTAAATTAATAATTGTATAGGCGTCACTATCATTGCAACCAATCAAGACTCTACCTTTGGCTTTTTTAATTACAGATTGGTAAAAAGCGGTGTTCTTATGGCTTGGTGTGGTAAATGATTTGTTTTTACCAGCATTACCTAAACATGGAATTAGTGCTAAAACATTGTGGCGTGTTAAATAATCAACTTTGGATAATTGACTAGTAAAAATCTTCGAACGATCATTACTAACCATAAACTCATCGATAAAAACAATTGCCCCATCACTAGTCTTAATAATTCATCCCACAGAACCAGGAATTGAATCACAAATACTAAATGGTACAATTTCAGTTTTGCCAACATGAAAACTCTTTAGTGGTTGCACAATTTTAAAATTAAAAGTGTGATTTTTATAAATCCCTCAATGCTTTTTTTCAAGATAGGTCTCAATAATGATTTTCCCTACTTCTGTACAATATATTGGTGTATCAAACCCAATTTTTTGCAACAATAAAATTAAACTAGCATGGTTATAAAAAGAAGGATAACCAATGAAGATTCCTTTTACCTTATTGTTACTTTCATTTTCTGCTAATGGTGAATAATCAGGTGCAATCATATTGACACCATATAAACTGTTAATTGGTACTTTAACACCACAATCAAATACTAATGTATCATCATTTATTTTTAGTACATAACTATTTTTGTTGCGCTCGTCTTGCCCGCCTAGCGGTAAAAAACTAATGTGTGCCACTAAATTATCTCCTCTAAACTATAGTTAAGATTTTTTAATACTGAATAACGTTATTCTTAATTATAAATTAGAAAAGATTAATAACAAGACTAATATTGAAGAGATTTTTGATAGTGATTTTTGATTAAAAAAATTGTGTTGTACACTTTCTTAATTGGTTTATTAACTAGTTTGGCAATTTGTTGGGGTTTAACATTATTTAGATATAAATTAAAAATTTGCCGATCAATATTTCTGTGCATTTTTCTAATTATGACACTATAGAGTTTATTCACATCATATTTTCTAGAATAGGATGCTATTAAAAAATTGTCTTGATATTTGTAATCAACTATTAAACCTGGATAAGCCACAGATAAAACTTTTTCTTTGTTAGCAGAGTATTTGCGGTGGACATTGATTAGTTGTTGGACAAAAATCCGTCTTAAAAGTTTTAAATAACCATAATTTTTAATATTGTCAGGTTCAATTAAGTGCATTTGATAAATAGATTTAATAATCAAATGTTGGAGATCTTGTTTTTCGTAGGGAATAGTAGATAAATTTTTTTCTTTAATGTAATTTCCTAAATTAATAAGCATGTCAAAGTGTTTATTAAATAATAAATCAATAAAGATTGGGTCTTGCTGCTTAAATAAAGCGGCTAATATTTCATAATCTTGCATAGTCTATCCTTTCACAAGGTGTTATCTTAAACACAATTCAATATCTAAAATTATTTAAAAATTACACTTTTTTTATCTGAGTAATTATTTCTAATTTCTAGTTAGTTATTAGTAAAGAGAAGGAATAATTATGAGTGAAAAATTTAAACAATTAAGTGAAATTGAACAAGCCATTGTCATGCTTTACTTGGATAATTCTAGTTTAATTGCTGATTATCAAAGTAGTGAAGACATTAGCAAAATGATTGATAAATTAATTGAAGACAATTCTATTATTAATTTAGCTTATGCACTTTGAGCTAATTGAATAAAAGAATCTAATTTATTAGGACAAGTTAATTCTTGACATGAGTTGCAAATGCAAATTGATATGAGTGAAATTCAAAATGTAAAAATTTTAACTTACTTTAAACAACAGTTTAATTCTGATTTCAGTAAATTTAAACAAGCATATAAAAATTGGTTAGAAAAAAATTGGTAAATAAAAATTGGTTTATAAATTTTAGAAATTAATATTAATTAGCCATTCTTATTTATAAAGGAGGTAAAAATTGAACCGTAGCTTCATGGGAAGGTTCAAAAAACCTTAACAATTGATAGACCAGGATTGAATTCTAGCTACTACATATTGTTAAGTAACATTTAACTAAGGAACATCAATAAGATGCGAATTATTAAATGAATGGTTCTATGGTGTATAGTTAGATGAATTTCTTTGTTTGTGTCTTCATAAACAAAGAAAAAGATTAGATATGAATAACAACTTAGTGCTTGTTGTAATCATTCTAATCTTACTAATTATTCTATATTTATTATAGTATAAATTAGCCTAACTTGCGCCATAGAACTGATTTAAAAAAAAACTAGCTTTTCCTAAGGCTAGTTTTTTTTATTTATTACAGTCTTAAGAAGCCATCACATTTCGGTTTGTCTATGTCTGCCAAACTACAACAAAACCACATTTTAGCAATCCTTGATTGTTTTTCATTCTTATTTATAAAGGAGGTAAAAATTGAACCGTAGCTTCATGGGAAGGTTCAAAAAATCTTAACAATTGATAGACCAAGATTGAATTCTATCTACTACATATTGTTGAGAAACATTTAATTAAGGAGCATCAACAAGATGCAAATGATTAAATGCTTGGTTCTATGGTGTGGATTAGAGCTCTTATCACTCATGTAAAATGAGTGATAAAAAAAAGGAGAAGTATCATGAGTAATGAACTTGTGTTCATCATCATTGTACTAATCCTTATAATACTTATATTAACATTATAAGGTAAATAATCTAATTTGCCCATAGAACTGATTAAAAAAACTAGCTTTTCCTAAGGCTAGTTTTTTTATTTATTACAATCTTAATTAGCAACAATATTTTTTTATATGCAACTCATATATTTTTTTGTTCTTGAAAAATACTTGTAAAGCTTTGTTCAAAAATTGTTGTTCATCCAAATCCAGTCTATTCGTTGTATTCTTTAATTTTTTTTAGCCAATACTGGGTCAAGGTATCATTTAGATCCTTAATTTTCACTTGGGGCTATGGTCAGCTTAAATTACTTAGCTTGTTAATTATGGTCAATGGCACCCTAAGAAAATATAGGTCTAATCTAAGAGGGGTCTATAAGGGGGATAAATTAAGCAAATTATTTGATTGCATTTGAATGGTTTTTAAATGTTCATGTAATAGGTATTAATTCGATTGCTCATTTTGAGTATTACTTATTGTCCCAAAGCCTTTTTTAATTTGTCTTAAATTTATTGGTTTAGAGCACTCAAAATCACACCAATAAGCAATGATATATTTAACTATCAAACATATCCATTATTTGATGACTTTCAGAGGCGTATTTATTCCTATAAAATTGGGTCTTTTTAACACAATAAATATAGAAAAGTCTTAAAAACATATTCATTTAATATAAAAAAGAAAGTTTCAGTCTAGATGAATTAATTTATAAATTAAATTCGAATCCATTAGTATTCCACAAGATATATTTTCTGTTGGAAATAATGATGTTAGAAGAACAAAATTTAGAGTATTTGATGCAATAGAACCTAATTCTACTTTAATTAGAAATAGATCAATTGATAACTGATATAAAAAATAATTATGCTGATGTTACTTGAAATCAAAATCTATCAACTACTTAATATAAATATTCATAAAGTAATTATTTATTACCTTTTTCTCCATTACATTCTATGCAACAAGGTATTAAATTAGAAATATCATTAGAGCCGCCTTTTGATATTGGTTTAATATGATCTACATCTCAAGAATAAATACTAGTTCTTTGTTGTCAATATGATCCAAATAATATTATTTCTTTACAATAGCAACATAATCTATGACTATTTGGGTGACAATCATTGTAACCACAATGACATTCTGTTGCTTTTTTTCATATATCCTTTAATTTTTTTCTTGAATAACTCATAAATTTCTCTTATCTATTTAACATTCTATTAAATAATTTATAAAATTATTTAATAAGTAGATATTATTATGAAAAATGACTATGTAAAACCTAAATATAATACATTAGAATTCACGTGTTGTAAATGCAATAAATTTTGTTTGCATGAAGCTATATCTTTTGAAATAAGTACAAGCATGAAAGTGTATTCATTACATAATCCTGATCCTCTTGATTATCAAAATAAATATATTTGAGAAAATAAAGATTCTATTGTAGTTGATGGAAAAAAATCACTTATAAAAATACTATTCAAAGAACATATGATGCTTTATATGATCAATCCATTTCTGATTTACTTATTGTTATTAGGATATGTTCAAAATGTGGTAATAGATGTTACTGAGAAATAATTACAAAATATAAGCCAAGAACTAAAGAAAAAGTCTCATCATATTGAGGCAATTATGAATACGATTATGAAACTGAAGAAAAAATTATATATCCTAATATATCATTAATAGACATAGAACCAAATGAAGATTTGACTAATGAACAAAAACAGTTATTCAATGAAGCAAAAGATATATTTGATAAGTCACCAAAAGCTGCTACTGCATTATTAAGATGTGTAATTGAAAGAATTTTACGGGACAAATTCCAAGCAAAACATAGCCAATCACTTCTAGGAACAATATTAAATGATGCAAATGTTAAAGATGAACTTGGCCATGACATAATTCAATTATGTGAGACATGTAAGTTGATTGGAAATGATGCTAGTCATTCATCACTAATGATATATGAAGATGAATCTAAACAAGAAGTTGAATTACTTTTTGAACTTATAAATGCAATAGCAGAAGAATTACAATCCAAACCTAGAAAACGCCAAGAAATGCTGGACAAATCTAAAAAAATCAATGAATCTAAAAAATAAACTAAGTTTTTCTCTATATAGAAATAGATAGAGTTTTTTAATATTAATTGCTTATCTTTTGGTAATTAAATAAAAATGTGTTCATTATATTCATGGAGGTTCACTGTTTTTAACATTTACTTAATAATGTGTTTTTACTTATCTACTCCTAATCGATTCCGATCATCAATGAGCCAAAAAAATAAGTCATATTTTATAGTAAACAATCCATAGTTAAGTGCTTCATTCATTATTTCTTCTGTTATTTTTTTGTCTAAGAGTAATGCATATAAAATAAACAAAAATGGCATTGATAACAAACATTCTGTAACTTGATAACAAGTTAGGAATTGATCAACAATTTCTATAAAGTCTGGTTCTTTATGTGATTTTCCGATTGTGTTAAAATGTGGAGACTGTCTGATTCCTAAACAAATATTAATATTCAATCTTTTTAGATCATTGATTAGTTTTGTTATTCCACTACATAAATCTTGATATTTACTAAATAAAACTTCAATACTATCCTTTTCTCAATCAAAATATTTATCTTTATTTAATTTAAAATTATTTCATAATTGTTTAGTTTCTTTATTAGAGAGATATTGATTGTTTGATACTAAATAATCACTGATTTTACTTATAATTTCTTGAGCAGATCTATTAATTTCATTTTGAATGTCTAATTTATTTTTATTTATTTCATCAATTATGTGAAGCTTATCCTTGTTAACAAAATATTTTATATCACCTCTTTTATTTGGTATTGTTATGTGAGGAATAAAGATTTTATATATAAATAAATAGTAATACATTGTGAATTCAAAATTATTTGAATTCATTGAATTATGATGGAGAAAAAAACAGAAGTGATTAAAAATAGCTCTTAAGGTGACGGATTCTACTTTTACATTTCCATGAATATATCCATTGAACATATTATTAATTATGGAAAAAATATTTTTATAGTTTTCTTCCTTATTATTAAAAATAATTTTAAGTTTTTCTCTGAGTAAATCATAAAGATCTTTTGTTCCTATGTTTTTAGATTTTAATTCTAGTTTATCTGTATGAATTTCTTCTAATACTAATTTAATTTTTTCTAGTTTTATATTTTCTGCATCTTTATTAAATTTTCAATTTTCATCAAAAGATGAGTCCTCAATTACCTGTCTAATAAAAAGTGCAGTTATAGATGTAATTGATTCGTTAAAGCCTTTATTTAAGGCATCTCTATTTACAAAGATGTAAAATATACCTTTGTAAAAATTAATATTTTTATCATTGAATAGTTTATCTATTTCATCTTTACAAAATGTTAAATAAGGGGTTCAAATAGAATCAGAAATTTTTAGAAAATATTTAGAAATTTTGTCATTGTTTTCTGAAAATTTATTATAGTTGCCACATCAATCAAGACAAATCATGAATTTTGAGGCCAAAGGACCTAATTTATATCCATATGTTTGGTAATTAAAATCATTCAGTGACTCTAATTTAGATAGATAATCATCTTCTAATTCTTTGAGTAACAGTTTTGAATTAGTTAAATTATCTCTTAGTTGATATAAATTAAATTCAAATCACTTTTGACTATTTATATTATTAATTTGATCTTTTACAATCTCAATATTTTCTATTAATAAATTTTTCATTTGATCAAGATAATGAAAAAATATTGGCAAATATTTTTCTCAATCAATTGAAATTTTATTTAGAAATGAATTGTTGTTAATCTCTGAAATAACTTTGCTTATTTGCTGCCCACCATTTAAATGAGATTGAGATTTAATAATTTTTATTAAATTATTTAAAAACATTTGCTCAAAAACAAATTTGTTTTCTATTTTTGGTTGTTTATCTAGTTTACTCCTCATATACAATATCCTTTCTTGATTAATCCGTATTGTGATGTTAAAAATTATTGGGTAATAATCCTTTACTATTATTAATAATTTTCAATTAATTTAAATATTAACAACAAAAAATCATCTAAATAAACCAACTGTTTATTAGATGATTTGATGATTAATAATTTTTTGTTTTTCTGATTTAAGTAATAATGTGTTGTCTAAAAGATACTGATGATTATAAAAATAATCTGAAGTTATTTTTTTAAATGTTTCATTACCTTTAATAACTTTGCTAGATGCTCAGACAAATGAATATTCTGTGAAATGAACTTTAATGAATCTATCTTTATTGTGTGTAAATGATAACTTATCAAAATAAACATAGCCATCAAATTTTAATTCATTCAAAACTTTTTCAACTTCCAAATAAAATTCTGGAATCTTTTCATATGTTTTGCAAATTAGAAACATCTTGTTGTTATCCAATTTAACTAGTTCAAATGATTTGTGATGTCTCATAATATTAATTTAATGTGCTTTTTTTAATTAATTTATATAATGTTGCATCATCATATTCAGGATGTTTTTGTTTCAGTGAAATTAATTCGTTGAATTCTTGTGTCGTACATTCTTGAGCTTTGCTTACATCTTGAGTTTTAATTGCATCTGGAATTTCCTTTGGAGCTTTACATTCATCTGCATCAGGGCCTATTGTAATATACATTCAATTAACCCCGTCACCTGCTATTCCAGCATTATGCCCAAAAAAAGCAAGTTTTGTTTGAAATTTTACGATAATGTAGTTTCTTAAATAGTTGAACATGGCACCATAAGAATTAACATTATTAATTATTCTTTTTTGTATCTCATTAATAATTTCATGGTTGGTTCTATCTTTGTCAAAAACTTTATATAAAGCTGTTTCGCCACTATCCGAAAGAAAGATGCCAAATTCTTCAACTGTTAAACTTTGAAGAGCGTTTTTAATAGTTTCTAAATTAACTTTTATTTTTAGTAGCATTATCTAAATAAGCCTTTCTTGAATTTTTTAGAACTGAAGATGTTTCAGTATCCACTTTACATAAATATTTTTAACTCAATATTTCTTATTTGGAATTATTTGTACTTACTACTTCAAATTAAAAACATCTTGTTGTTATCTAATGTAACTAGTTCGAAGGATTTGTGATGTCTCATAATATTAATTCAATGTACTTTTAATTAATTCTATGCATTCATTAGCAATTTACTTACCATGTTCTGGATATTTTATTGTCTTGGCATTGGCATAATGTTTGCCAGTGCATAAAAACAAAAGCTAGAATCTATAGATTCTAAAATTAAAAAATAATTATTTGTAAAATTGTGCCTAATTTGTTATGTGTATTAGGTGCTTGTAATAATATGTAATATTATTAATTATAAATATGCATAATATTATATTTTTAGCTTGCATAGATAAGGGGAAGTAATTATGGAAAGAAATGTAAGAACATTATCCAAGTATTTGTTAACTAAAGGTGTTGATTTTCCATCTAAAATTCAAAAACTTTTATTCTTTATGCGGGTTGATGAAATTAGAAATGGCCAAACCCAAAATTCATTTTTTAAACCAAATGAAAATTTTCAAGCATGAATATATGGACCTGTTAATGTAGATAGTTACAAGTATTTGCAACCTTATTTTGATGAACTAGATGAAAAAGAAAATTTTTTATTAGATGAAGACACAGTTAAGGAAATTGACAAACAATATCTGGAATCATTTGAAAAATGAAACAAATATAGTGCTCAAGAACTAGTTGAGATTTCTCATTCTAACAAGGCTTGAATAAAAGCTAGAGGCAACTTGGGTGTTGATGAAATATGTAAAGATAATATTGATGAACAAAGTAAGGATTTTGTTGAATTTATTAATTCTAAATAGTTTTGTTATATCTATAATTTTTTATAGATGATAATCAATGAAGAATTATTGCAGTTTTATTCGTTTGCATTAGACAAAGATGTGAATAACCTAGTTAACAAGGATTCTAAAGAAACATTAGAATCCTTGTTCGTAATGAAGTAAAAACGTTATTTTGCTTTGTATAAAAAGAATGCAAAAAAGACGACATAATACCAAAACTCTCTAGTAATAAACATTGTCATGAAATTCTAGGAGACAACAAACACTTGCTAATCAAAATTATTAACAAATGTTATAAACCTTTATATAAATCCTTGCTACAAAAATTTGAGTGCATCAATGGAAACAAAGGTATGCTTAATAGCAAAACTTTTATCAATGTGCTATAAAGAGCAGGCCTAGATTAATATTTGTTTTGAATCAAGATGAATTTATACCTATCATTCTTGACTTAAAGCATGTTATATATCCTACTAGTGATAAAAAATTTGATAACAATTCCAAGCAAGAAATATATAGCTGAAAATGTTGTTGTGGAAATAAAAAGAACAAGAAATACATAGTAGAAAATGTTGTTGCAGAAATAAAAAAGTTAAAATTTGAAAATAACTAATGATTATTTATCATCATTAGTTTTAACTATATCTCAACCACCGATGCTCTTATTATTTTGTTTATTAATACCTGTGTATTCTAAACTTTTATCTTCATAACGTCTGAACATTCAAATTGATTCATTCATTAATGAATTATTAAATAATTCTAATGATACTAGTAATTCAAAATCACTAATTTCAATGCCAGTTACTTTTTTAAATAACTTTGGTTCTAGTTTTAGAATCACATCTTTTAAACATTGTTCGCGATAATCAGTGAGATACATAAAAATAGGAATTCTGGTAATTAACTTAATTAACTTTGCTCAGTATTGTTCTCTTAATGATCTATATTCTTTTTGTTTTTGTTTTAATTCTTTTTGCTCTAAATCAGATAAATTTTTATCACTAGCTTCTTTTTTAATATCTCTAATTGCTTGTGATTTACTGATAATTGTTTCAATATCATTTTTTATAGTTCTGAATTCCTCAATCTTACTAATTGCTTCAATTGCTCTAGTGTTATTTAATAATCTTGTTAGTGTATCATCATCAATATTTATCAGCATATTGCTTTTTCAACATTTAGCTAATAGTGTTGCAGTTGTACTAGAAATGGAAAAATCTAAAATTTTATCTGCATCAATTTCATCCATATTGCCACCTTGATAAGCTAAGACAGGTAAAAATTGAATAAGTTTTTCAATTTGTTTTTTGGGATCATTAACTTCTGGATCTAAATTAGTACTATAATCAGAAATTTGTTTTAATGCCCGATTTAATGAAAAATCAAAAATAAAGCATTCTTTTTTTATGATGATTTTTTTGTTGTTGTCATCATAAATTATCAATGAAGATGATTTTATTTTCTTTAATAAATGTAGATTGATTTTAATTTTGTTTTATTTAATATTATTTTTTTATCATTATAAAATCACTCAATATATAATGAGGCATTATGGATAACCAAAAAAACTTCTTAAACATAAAATTATGGGAACAATTTTATAATTTTTTTAATTCTGAACCAATTAATTCTATAGTTTATGAAAATGAGAGATTATTTTTATTTGTTTGTTCTTTTCTATCGCAAACTAAAATAAATATTAGTGTTTTGAATAAAAAAGTTGATAATGAAATTGATTTCTATAATTTCATTTTGCATTCATCAATGCTAAAAGAATCTATAGAAAAATTAGAAGAAGAAGAAATTAAAGAAATTGATAAACTTTTTAAAATAGAAAAAGTTGAAAATAAAGAATTGTTTTATGAAGATTGAAAACAATTTTGGATAGATACTCAAATAATTCCAGATAATAAATTTAATCAAGAGATGGAGAATTCATTAAGAAATGATGATAATTTTTTTAAGTATATAAGAAGTCTTTGTTGTGCACATCCATTGAACACAACAAGACATCCCACTAAAATAAAAAATCAACCAAATAATTTTCTTGAATATGTAAAAAAACAATGTTTATACTCTATAGACATTGGAGGACTTGCATGTGCAATAAGTAATTTTAAAAATTATCATGATGTCCAAATAAGCATTCATTTATTACAGGATAAATCCAAAGCAAGGTCAGCAATTCTTAATATTAAACTTTCTAATTTAAAAATATATATATCTAATTATTACAGTTATATAGAGCAGATAATTAAATGATTTAAAAATCGTCTAAATGAATTTTATAAAAAGGAAAAAGAAAAAAAATACATTTGATCTAATAACAATAGTGAATTTTTAGACTATCTCATTAGATCTTTGGAAGAAAAATACTTATCTGCAGACGATCTTAAACTTTTTAAGAGTTGATATGATGTTTTTAATGAAAATAAAATTATCTATAAAGAAAATAATGAAAACATCCAAGACTATTTTGATTATGTGATTAATTATATAAGGAATAACATAACTCATATGATTGAAAACTTTGATGAAAATTATGATTATGAAGACAATAGCATTGAGCAAGAAATATTTAATTGTTGTCGTCAACAAAATAAAGTGATTGTTGATAATTTTAATTATGAAATAGAAAAATTGAGTTATCTAAAAGGTGAAAGAAATGGTGCAATGCCAAAAAATGATGAACTGTGCAATCAAAAGGAATATGGATTGTATCAAGCATATGTATTGTATAAAAAATTTGCAAGTAAATATATAACTATGGACTTATATAATCCTGAATTATATTTTGCTGAAATAAGATTGCTAATTGCTGTTGCTTTATTTATGCATAATAAGAAATAGTAATTTATATTCCATTATTCCAATATTTTTATAGTTTAATAAAAGTTATAATCCCATTTAATTTAGAAATATTTGTTAATTCACTTTATTTAAAGATACACTTAATAAGTCTATCTAATTCGTTCAACTTTTTTTGTATCATAATAAAAATTTAATTCATCATTTCTAATATCAAGCACTATATAGGCACTTTTAAATGTTATTTTATTTTTATATAGTTTGCATATAAGAAAATGATTTTTATTGCAATAAGCGTATCATTTTTATTTCTAATTTAAATATAAATTAATAAGATTTTCAATGATTTTTTTAATATAAATAATTTGTAATTCAATAAAATTGAGTAATTTGATCATGAAATTAAAATTTTTTGATGATGTGCTTTCACTAATTTTTATTGAATTAAAACTTTCATTGTTTATTCCCATCATAACACTACCAGAAGATGTCTTATGCTTTTGCTCTTTAAAATCATCTGATAGTAAATAACCTAATACAAACCATGACAAATTTTTATCATTAACTAAAATGTTGTAGAAGCCTGTTGAATAGACAAAATTATTAACGAAATAAGAATGCCAAATAGGAAAAATTTTGTTTTCTCCATACAATTTAGAAAATATAAAACTTTCTTTTATTGTAGATAAATTTGCTCTAGATTTTAATTTAATGATTGGATCACTACTAATAAATTCACAATATCCTATATTGCTAGTATCTACATAATTCCTTTGATTTTTATATTTTGTAATGTTAAATTCAATTAAATTTTTAAATAATATTTTTTTATTAGATGAAAATTCATAGTAAAGATTTACTAATAATTTTTTTATATTATCTCTTCTTTTGATTAAATTATTCAGTTTTTTCTCAAAAGGTTCGATAATGTTAATAATTACACATCTTTTTTGTTTAATTTTTTAATTAAAAAACTCCAACACTAGAAAGATTTCCTAGCATTGGAGTTAGTATCTTTTTGCGTGGCAATGTCCTATTCTCACATTGCTGCTACTTTCGGCCCTGACATGCTTGACTTCTGTGTTCGGGATGGGAACAGGTATTTCCATGTCGGTATCGTCACCACACAAGTTTTGATAGTTCTTTGAAAACTAAATATTATTTAAATCATTTGACATCAATCAAAATATATGAATTTATCTAAGTCCTCGAATTATTAGTATCAGTTAGCTAAATGCTTCACAACACTTACACATCTGACCTATCAACGTCATAGTCTTTAACGATTCTTACCCCACTTAAGGGAGGGAAGATTAATCTTGAAGCTGGTTTCACGCTTAGATGCTTTCAGCGTTTATCCATTAAACACGTTGCTACCCTGCAGTGCAGCTGGCGCTACAACAGGATCACAAGAGGTGTTCTCATTCCGGTCCTCTCGTACTAAGAACAAAGCTTCTCAATCTTCCTACGGGCATGACAGATAGGGACCAACCTGTCTCACGACGGTTTGAACCCAACTCACGTATCTCTTTAATCGGCGAACAGCCGAACCCTTGGAACCTGCTCCAGCTCCAGGATGAGATGAGTCGACATCGAGGTGCCAAACAGTGCCGTCGATATGAACTCTTGGGCACTATCAGCCTGTTATCCCCAGAGTAGCTTTTATCCGTTGAGCGATGGCCATTCCATTCTGAACCACCGGATCACTATGACCTAGTTTCCTACCTGTTCGACTTGTAAGTCTCACAGTCAAGCACCCTTATACCATTACACTCTTAACACGATTTCCAACCGTGCTGAGGGTACCGTTGCGCGCCTCCGTTACCTTTTGGGAGGCGACCGCCCCAGTCAAACTGCCCACCTAACACTGTCCTCTAACCAGGTTCATGGCTACAAGTTAGAAGAATCCAATTGCAAGGGTAGTATTCCACCGTTGACTCCACTTATCCTAGCGAATAAGCTTCAAAGTCTCCTACCTATGCTCTACAAACAATTAAACGCTTCAATATTAAGCTACAGTAAAGCTTCATGGGGTCTTTCCGTCCAATCACGCCAAGAGGGCGTCTTCACCCTCACCAGGATTTCACCGAGTCTACAGTTGAGACAGTCAAGAGATGGTTACACCATTCAAGCGGGACGGAATTTACCCGACAAGGAATTTCGCTACCTTAGGACCGTTATAGTTACGGCCGCCATTCACTGGGGCTTCAGTCAAGAGCTTCACATTGCTGCTAACCCTCTTCTTTAACCTTACAGCATTGGGCAGGTGTCACCCCATATACATCGTCTTGCGACTTAGCATAGAGCTGTGTTTTTGTTAAACAGTCCCCCCTCGCTATTCACTGCGGCTCATATTGCTATGAGCACTCCTTATTGCTAACTTACGGAGTCAATTTGCAGAGTTCCTTAACTGTAGTTAACTCGCTAGCCTTGGTACATTTATACCTGACCACGTGTGTTCGTTCTCGGTACGGTCAATCATAAAATTAACACTAGAAACTTTTCTTGGAAGCATGATGTTTGAGGCTTCTCTACTTGTCGAAACGTTCGATCGTATTCATAGCTTGTTGCATTAAAATGCGGATTTGCCTACATTTCCAACTCACTACTTAAACCGGAATCCAATAACCGGCCCTCATTAACCTTCTCCGTCATTCCATCATTTTTATGATTGGTACAGGAATATTAACCTGTTTTCCATCGGCTACGCTTTTCAGCCTGACCTTAGGAACCGACTTACCCTGGGCGGACGAACCTGGCCCAGGAAACCTTAGTCAATCGGCTTGAAAGATTCTCACTTTCATTCGTTACTCACGCCTGCATTCTCACTTGTATTTAGTCCAATAGTGTTCACACTCTACCTTCGCCCCAAATACAACGCTCGCCTACCACTTATGTTTACACATAAATCCGTAAATTCGGTTATACGCTTAGCCCCGTTACATCTTCCGCGCAGAGTCTCTCGACAAGTGAGCTGTTACGCACTCTTTAAACGGTGGCTGCTTCTAAGCCAACATCCTTGCTGTTTATGAAACTCAACATCGTTTTCCACTTAGCGTATATTAGGGACCTTATTTAACGATCTGGGCTGTTTCCCTCGCGACAATGAAGCTTATCCCCCACTGTCTGACTGCTGGAGTAAAACTAATGGCATTCAGAGTTTAATTCTATTCAGTACACCGAGGTGGCGCCATCATAGATTCAGCGCTTTACCTCCACTAGTTCATAATCCAACGCTATTCCTAAAAATATTTCGGCGAGAACGAGCTATCACGGAATTCGATTGGAATTTCACCGCTAACCACAGGTCATCCCCTGTCGTTTCAACGAAAGTGGGTTCGGTCCTCCAATGAATGTTACTTCACCTTCAACCTGCCCATGGCTAGATCATCCCGTTTCGCGTCTATTGTCTAATACTAAATCGCCCTATTCAGACTCGGTTTCCCTACGGCTCCACATCTACTGCTTAACCTCGCATCAAACAATAACTCGCAGGCTCATACTTCAAAAGGCACGCTATCACACATTAATGTGCTCTAACACCTTGTAAGCTTATGGTTTCAGATTCTATTTCACTCCCATCTCTGGGTTCTTTTCACCGTTCCCTCACGGTACTATGCGCTATCGGTGACATGTTAGTATTTAGGCTTACCCAATGGTCTGGGTAGATTCCGACAAGATTCCACGTGTCTCGCCGTACTCAGGATCCTACTAGGTATAAAAATAATTTCGTATACATGACTATCACATTCTATGGTTTGGCTTCCCAACCAATTCTACTATTATTTCTAAGTCCACATTGTAGTCCTACAACCCCGCATTGCTGCGGTTTGGCCTGTTCCCCTTTCGCTCGCCGCTACTGAGGGAATCACATTCGTTTTCTTTTCCTCTAGTTACTGAGATGTTTCACTTCACTAGGTATCGCTTCAATAACCTATGAATTCAGTTAATGATTATGTAAATTCCTTTACATAGAGTTTCCTCATTCGGAGATCTACGGATTACAGCCTCTTATCAGCTCCCCGTAGCATATCGCAGATTAGCACGTCCTTCATCGCCTTCATGTCCCAAGGCATCCACCATAAGCTCTTAATAACTTATTAATAAATCCTCGTATATATTTAACCTTAAAAGTTAAGATTGGCTGATTTTGATATAAACCAAAATCAACCGGAAAGATTGATGATAATATTTAGTTTTCAAAGAACTATCTCTATTAGGAAACCTAATAGGAGAGTTTGCACTCTCAAAACTTAATAGAATCCGACCATAAACCAAAGCGCGAAAATAATGGCCTATGGATTTGTTTTCTGTAAAAGTACACTATTTTGTGTTCTTTAAAGTATGAATTATACTCCGAAGAAAGGAGGTGATCCATCCCCACGTTCTCGTAGGGATACCTTGTTACGACTTAACTCCAGTTACCAATCCTATCCTAGACATCTGCCTCCTTGCGGTTAACATAACGTTTTTAGATATTATCAGCTCCCATAGTTTGACGGGCGGTGTGTACAAGACCCGAGAACGTATTCACCGCGACATGTCTGATTCGCGATTACTAGTGATTCCGACTTCATGAGGGCGAATTTCAGCCCTCAATCCGAACTGAGAACAGCTTTTTCTGATTAGCTCCATCTTACGACTTGGCAACAGTTTGTACTGCCCATTGTAGCACGTTTGCGGCCCTAGATATAAGGGGCATGATGATTTGACGTCATCCCCACCTTCCTCTACCTTGCGGTAGCAGTCTCGCTAGATAAAATAACTAGCGACAGGGGTTGCGCTCGTTGCGGGACTTAACCCAACATCTCACGACACGAGCTGACGACAACCATGCACCACCTGTCATCCTGTTAACCTCCATGATATTTCTATCACTTTGCAGGAGATGTCAAACCTAGGTAAGGTTTTACGTGTATCGTCAAATTAAGCAACATGCTCCACCACTTGTGCGGGTCCCCGTCAATTCCGTTTGAGTTTCATTCTTGCGAATGTACTACCCAGGCAGGTTATTTAATGCGTTAGCTTCAACACCGACATAAATCATGCCGACATTTAATAACCATCGTTTACGGTGTGGACTACTAGGGTATCTAATCCTATTTGCTCCCCACACTTTCGAGCCTAAGCGTCAGTGATAGTCTAAGTTCTCGCCTTCGCCACTGGTGTTCTTCCATATATCTACGCATTCCACCGCTCCACATGGAATTCCAGAACTCCCTACTACACTCTAGATTAACAGTTTTTGATACAAACTTTCGTTAAGCAAAAGCCTTTCATACCAAACTTGCTAATCCGCCTGCGCTCGTTTTACGCCCAGTAAATCCGGATAACGCTTGCATCCTATGTATTACCGCGGCTGCTGGCACATAGTTAGCCGATACTTATTCAAATGGTACAGTCAAATTCCAAGCATTTCCTCTTGAAACCATTCTTCCCAAATAAAAGAATTTTACAATCTTTAAGACCTTCATCATTCACGCGGCATTGCTCCATCAGGCTTTCGCCCATTGTGAAAAATTCCCTACTGCTGCCTCCCGTAGGAGTATGGGCCGTGTCTCAGTCCCATTGTGGCTGTTCTACCTCTCAGCACAGCTACACGTCATTGACTTGGTGGGCCGTTACCTCACCAACTATCTGATATGCCGCACCCTCATCCAAAGGCGATCCAAACGGATCTTTCAATACTTTCTCATGCGATATTAGTATTGGTATTCGGTATTAGCTAGTCTTTCGACCAGTTATCCCCAACCAAAGGGTAGATTGGATACGTGTTACTCACCCGTTCACCACTAAGTACAAGTACTTCGTTCGATTTGCATGTATTAGGCATGCCGCCAGCGTTAATCCTGAGCCAGGATCAAACTCTCAAAATTGACGGATTCTATTAAGTTTTCAAAGAACAAACTGTGTTAATTTTAGCTATTATTTTCAATTTCTAAAAATAAACACATGATTAAATATAACATAAAAATAAAAAATTGATATTTTTTTTAAAAATTTTGTTTTTTATCAAATAATTATTGAAATTATTCAATTATTTCCCCAAATACTTGGTCAAAAATAACCTTTTTAACCCTCACTTTCTTTAATTGATTGTTATAGTTCATATTACTTTGCACATTAACAATAAAATATTGGCCACTATAACCACTATTAATTTGATGTTCATATTTTTCAAATAATACTCAAACATCTTTATCAATAAACTTTTTGATAAATTGATTTGTTAGTTGTTCACTAATTTTTAACATTTCATTTACTCTTACAGTTTTATTTGCATCATGAACTTGATGTAATTTTGCAGCAGGAGTAAATTTACGTGGCGAATAAGGGAAAACATGCAGTTTTAAAAAACCAACTTGTTTTACAAATTCAATTGAATCCTGGTGATCAAGGTCAGTTTCAGTCGGAAATCCACAAATATAATCAGTGGAAATAGCTGTTTTTGGATTTAAACTATAAATTTTTTGCACTAATGTTAAAAATTCATTAGTAGTGTACTTACGATTCATTGCTTGTAAAACTGAATCGCTACCTGATTGCAAGCAAATGTGTCAATGAGGGGCAAATCGAGATGGGTTCGTAGCAATTAATTTAATAATGTCATCATTAATTTGAAATGGTTCTAGTGATGAAATTCGTACTCTGAAATCTCCAGCTAAATTATTAATAGCTAACAATAAATCGTAAAAATTTTTAGTTTCATAGTTGTATCCAGCGGTATTTACTCCTGTTAAAACAATTTCTTTATAACCATTACTAACTAAAGTTGTTATCTCATTAATTAAAAAAGTAAAATTTTTACTTCTTTGTCTTCCCCTTGTAAAAGGAATGATGCAATAACTACACATGTAATTACAACCATCTTGAATTTTTACAAAGGCCCTTGTTTTATCCTTATAAACTTCAACTTGGTTGTTTTCAAATTCTTTTTCTAATAATAAATTGTCAATTTTAACAACCTGTTTATGGTTATTAAAATATTCATTAATTAGTTCAATAACATTATTTTTATATTTATTACCAATTAAAATATCAATACCAAAATCTTTTTTTAAATCATTACTAGCAACTTGACTATAACAACCACAAACCAATACAATACTATCAGGATTAGTTTTATTAACCCGATTAATAAAATTTCTCGATTTTGCATCAGCAGTGTTTGTGACACTACAAGTGTTAATAATAGTGATATCACTTGGTTCACCAAATGGCACTTTAATTAAACCATATGATAACAAATCATTTTGAATGATATTTGATTCATAACTATTAACTTTGCAGCCAAGAGTCATGATGCTAAATGTTTTTAAATCATTGAAACAATACTTCTTCATCACCAAAACTATTTACTCTTTGTTAAACTATATGAAATTCTTAAATTAGTTCAGGTTAAGCATAGTGTGCTTGCTAGAAAACTCAAAATAAGTAAACTAGCATAAGTGGCAATATATGCAAGTAATCTGATGTAGTTTAGTTGATTAATTTCAGCGTCCATGCCATTAATAGGAATTAACCAAAGACAAAAAAATGCAATAGTAAAGAAAAGTAAACTCAACAAATTTACACCAATTGTAATTAAAACTCATTTAAAGTTAACAAGGCTTAAATTATTGTTGGTTTTAATTTTTAAATCTCTAATCCACAATCAACCAAATAAAATAATTAGACCTAAAACAATAACTAGAATGGGAATGGCACTACCTAAATTAGCTTGTTTATTAATGCCAGCATCCAGAAATTTGCCCGCTGCATGGTTATATGCATCAACATAAATAACCATTGGTACTAGCAAAACACATGATGATAAGAAAATCATTAAGACATTAAAATATGACATAAATTTAAAATCTTTGGTAATGTTTTTAATGTGCATTTACCGAACCTCCTTAGTTAATAAATTATCAATAATAACTGCTAAACAATATAAGGCTGCAGTTTCACTTCTTAAAATTGTTTTGGACAAACTAACAATTCTAGCTTGAGGTAAGGATTTTAATTTTGTAATTTCTTCTTCACTAAAACCGCCTTCAGGACCAATAACTACTCCTATTTTAGTTAATTGTTGGTAATTAAAGTTAATGGTTTGTAAACAATTACCTAAAATTTCACCTTGTTTATCTTCATAGGGCACAATGACATAGTCTAAATTAGAAATATTATTAAGTAGTGTATTGAAATCAATTGGCTCAAAAAAATTACAAAGTTTTGATCTTCCTGATTGTTTAGCTGCACCATAAGCAATATTGTTCATGCGATCCAGTTTTGGAATAATATGATGTTGACTTCTACTAAATATTGTGGGATAAAAATTGTTTAATTGCAATTCTGATGATTTGGCGACAATTCATTCAAAATGTTTAGGTTTAATAATCGCTTGAAACAAATTTAATTCAATTGTCTTAAATTCGTTATCAATTTCAATCGGTGCAACAATTGTCGCTGCAATCGGATTTAATTGGCAAATTTTACATAAATATTTTTTATCTTCATAAACACAAACGATGTTTTCACCAAGTTTTACTTTTAAAACATGTTTGAGATGATGCAAGTCATCATCAAAAAAATAAAATTGGTTGTGTTTAGATGTTTTTATAAAAAAATGTCTCATTTTATTTACAAAACTTTATCTAAAATAGCATTGATGTATTCATAGCTATTAGAGTCAGAATATTTTTTAGAAGTAATAACTGCTTGATCAATCACAATTGATTTATCATTTTTTAAAACTTGATACTCACTATATGCTTCAATTAATATTGCTTGATCAACAACATTTAGGCGGTCAAATGTCCAAGATGATGCTAAATTTTGGGTAAGAGTATTGATGATAGTAGTTTTATGTTCTAAAAAATATTCTAAAACTTTCATTCAATCTGCATCAGTTGCTCCTAATGTTTCAAAAAAATTTTGTTTTGCAACTGCAACTGGTTCTTCTTTCATTAATTGGCTATAAATATACTTAAAGACAATAACTCGTTTTTCTCATTGAGCTAATGTATTGCTATTGTCCATATTCAACTCCAACTTGAATACCTGCAATTCTTAATCCTAAGTTACTCTTTAGAAAAATTTCAATAATTTCTGCAATTAAATCTAGTTTTTCTAAAAGAAAATCTAATGGTGATTTAGCATTAATAATAACTTGTACAATAAGAAAAAAATCACTAGTCTCAATTACATTTAAACTAGAAAATTCAATTTCAAAACTTAAAAATGATTGCAAATATTTTCTAACTAAAGCAAGAATATCTTCATCAGAAATATAGACATTCCCATAGTTATTTGTACTAATTAATCTCATCATAATGCATTCAAATAATTAAATTATTTTGCTCTACCAACATATTGACCATCACTAGTTCTTATCAAAACTGTTTCGCCAGTTTTGATAAACTGAGGAACTAAAATTTCTCATCCTGTTACCAGTCATGCTTTCTTTGTAACATTTTGTACAGTATTACCTTGCACAGCTTCTTCAGCTTCTTGAATTTCAATTGCTACTTGATCAGGTAAAGATGCACCTAAAATTTCATTACCATAACGCATAATAGTCACTTCAGTGCCATCAGTAATAAAATTCTTTTCTCATTCTAGTCTTTCTTTAGGGATTTCAATTTGCTCAAATGTGTCATTATTCATAAACACAAAATTTGCACCATCATCATAACTAAACACCATTTTACTAGTATCAATTGGGGCTTGCTCTAATTTTTCACCAGTTAAAACTTCAGTTGTAATTGAACCTGTTCTTAAATTTTTAACTTTGCACTTTACAATACCTTCACGCATTGCAGTTTTATTAAAAGAATTTTCAATTACTTGATAAATATTACCTTTATATAAAAATGTGTGCCCTGGTCTTAATTCTTTTGCTTGAAAAATTGTTGCCATTATTATTTCCTTCAAAATTAAATACCTTTTAATTTTAACTATTAATATTAGTTTAAAGTTAGAAAAAAAGATTTTTTTACATTATTTACTAGTATGAAGATAACTAAAAATAAAGGAATGTATTTAGAGTCAGTACTAAAGAATAGTATTGAGTATTATGAAATGCACAAAATTGCATTAATAAGAAAGCAAACTGTTCCAATTAAAATTACCAAAGTAACACATAAAGAAGTGGTAGGAACACTTACTAATAAATGTGATGTGGATTATTATGGAATTTATGAAGGAAGGTTTGTAGCTATTGAAGCAAAACAAACTAAAGAAATCTTTTTTGACAAAAGTAACATTTTAGAACATCAAATGCAATTTTTGAAACAAATTAAAGATTTTAAAGGCTTAGCTTACTTAATTATTTATTTTCAAAGTAATCAACATTTTTATTTAATTGATTATGAAATTTTTGAAAAAAAGATTTTATCAAAGAAAAAATCTAATCGAATCAAGGAAACATGATTTCAAGATAATTGTCATTATCTTGATTTAATTTATCCTGGTCGATTAGATTTTATAAAATTCATCAAACACAAAAAATAAATGTTTACAATTTTACATTCTTATTAATGTGTTCTTTAACACCTTTACTAAAAGAGAATTTTGGGGCAATTTTAGCTGGAATAATTACTTTTTGACCTGAACTTGGATTGATTCCAGTTCTTTCTTTTGTTTGTTTAATTTTAATCTTACCAATTGGTCCAACTGTAGTTTCTAAATTTTCTGTTAAATTTAATAATAAAACATTTTCATACAAGGTGATAATGTTTTTAACAGTGGTTTTGTCAACGTCTGCTTTAATAGCTATTTTGCTAATAATTTCATTTCTTGTCATTGGTTTTTTTGTTGTATCACTCATTATTTTTGTCCTCTTAACTCATATGCACTATTTAATGCTAATAATACCATTTTTTTAAACGTTGTTTGTCTAGAATTTGCATCTAATGATTCACCAGTTACTAATGAATCACTACAAGTTAAAATTGTTGCTGCTTGCTTATTTAACAATTTTGCATTAGCAAACAATGCAAATGCTTCCATTTCTACACAAATTGCTTTCGTTTGATTTACTAACTCTTGAAGTGGGATATTGCGATAAAAAACATCAGAACTATGGCAGCGACCAAACTTTAAATTTATTCCTTCTTGTTTAGCCACATTTAAAATAGTTTCATTCACTTCTTTTGTTGGTTGCAAAACATGAGAATTTGTTTCAATATTTAAAAGATCAGCATATGTTGATTCACTATAGGCTTCGCTAACCAAAACAACATCATTAACAAGTAATTCATTAGAATAACTACCTGTTGAGCCAATTCGAATGATAGTGTCAACATCATAGAATTTGAACAATTCATAACTATAAATCCCAATTGAAGGAATCCCCATTCCATGGGCCATAATGGATATAGTCATATTTTTGTATTGCCCAGTATAGCAATACATGCCTCTAACTTGATTAACTAAGACTGGATTAGTTAGAAAATTTTCAGCAATCCATTTTGCTCTCAATGGGTCACCTGGCATTAAGACAATTTTAGCAATTTCACCATATTTTGCACTATTGTGAGGTGTCATAAACTTACCTTAAACAAAAAATCTTGTTTTAATTGAAGCAATTCCTTCTAATTCTGAGCCTTCAATTAATTTTAGTGATGCACCACCACCAGTTGAAATAAATGAGAATGATGATTCTTTTTTTAATTTTTCTGCAGCTGCTGCTGAGTCGCCTCCACCAATAACAGTGAAAGCACCTGCTTTAGTACGCTTAGCAATTGCTTCACAAATTTCATTTGTGCCTTTAGCATAATTTTTGAATTCAGTTACACCCATTGGACCATTTCACAACACAGTGTTAGCATTAGCAATAACTTTTTTAAATTCAGCAATTGATTTTTCACCAATATCTAGACCCATGTATTTTCCTAAACCTTGTTCTTGAGTTTTATAAACTGGCTTAGTATCACTAAAACTTGGTGAACACATGAAATCACAAGAAATACAAATTTTATCTTTGTAGTTCATCATTAATTCTTTAGCAGTTGGAATCATTGATTTTTCGATCATTGATTTTCCAACATCAAAACCTTGAGCTGCAACAAATGTATATGCCATTCCACCTGAAATGATAACTTTATCAGCTTTTTGAATAACTGCGTTAACTGCTTTTAATTTATCACTAATCTTTGCACCACCAAAAATGACAACAAATGGTTTTTGTGCAGTTTTAACAACTGATGACAATGTTTTCAGTTCTTCTTTCATTAAAAAACCAATGGCATTTTTTCTGTTATATTTGCCAATTCCATATGTTGATGCATGTTTTCTATGCGCAGCACCAAAAGCATCATTCACAAAAACATCACATAGATTTGCTCAATATTTTGCAAGTTGTACATCACAACCTGATTCCAAATTAATTAGCTCACCACTACTTGGGTCAACATCATTAAAACGAGTGTTTTCTAAAACAATGATGTCTTTGGGTTGCATTGTTTTAATTTGTTCTTCAACTTTCATTCCTTTATTTTCAGCAATAAAAGTGAATTTATGTGGATTAAATTGTTTAACTTTTTCGCCTAATGCTTTAGCAACAATCCGAAGACTAAATTTACCTGATTTTAAATCATCTTTAGTTTTAGGACGACCAAAGTGTGAAAGAATAACAATTTTTGCATCTTGTTCTAATAAGTATTGAATTGTTGGTAATGTTGCATTAATTCTTTTAAATGAAGTAATTTTTGTTTTGTCTACTGGGACATTTAAATCTAAACGTAAAAAAACAACTTTATTTCTTACTTTTAACTTGTCAACTGTCATCAATTTATGATAGTTCATGTTTAATTTCCTTAAATTTTAGATATTTCAACAAAAAATAATTATATTAAAAACTTTTTTTAAATTGATAATCTTTACACCAATTTTCCATCATTATGACTTAATACTCTTAAGTCTTCATCTTGGATCTGATTGTCCAAATTTTTAAATCACAAATCAAATCCTTTTCCATTTAACAAACTAATAAAAAAATTATTATATGCAGCCTCAGTTTTAGGATTGTCGTAAATTTGTTGTTTTAAAAAATGTTTCATACTATCTCGTTGTGTAAAACCTTCCATTGGGCAACCACAAGGAACGACTGGAATATTCATTTTGTTTGTAGATTTTTTAATATCTTTTTCTCGAGCTAATATTAATGGTCTAATAAAAGTAATATTAGATCTATCTAAATATATAATAGGTTTGAAGGTAGCAATGCGACCTTCATTAATCATGTTCATAAATAATGTTTCAATTGCATCATCAGCATGATGTCCCATTGCTACTTTATTACAATTGTATTTTTTTGCACATTCAATTAAAATTGCTTTTTTCATTTTAGAGCATAATGAACATTGAATTTTATCTTTTTTCATGTTTGCTTTTAATATTTCACCCATTTTAGTTGGTTCAATAATAAATTGCACACCTTGTTTATTTCAAAATTCAATAATAGGCTCATAATCAATGGCACAAAGATTCATTTTTAAATGAATGCCTATTATCTCTATGTTTCATCCCAAATCTTCTTGTAATCTTTTTCTATATAAAGACAAAGCATACAACAAAGCCATTGAATCTTTTCCACCGCTAACGCCAACTGCAATTTTGTCATTGTTAGCAATCATTTTAAAGATTTTATTGGCTTGAATAATATTTCCCAAGATTGTTCGCATAACTTAAATTATTCAGTTCACATTCAACTTAAACTTAAAGAATGTTTATGACCATACCATCACATTCCTAAAGCACCACCAACTGTAATTACAAACAATGCAGCAATGCAAATAGCTAACAATATAGAGTTATTTTGCATAGCATCATAATCATATGATGATAAAGCAATAAAAATACTAATAAAGAGTGAGCATGCAGCTGCAAAGCTAATATTTTTAAACAAATTATCACGTTTGTTAATTAAATATCTTGCAATAAAACAAGAAGCAATAAATCCACAAATTAAACCAATAAAACTAATAACAATGGTTGTCCATGCTCAGTTACTACTAATTGCAATGCTAGGATCAGGACTATATCCTGCAAATGCATAACGTGTAGCTGTATTCAAATATGAATTTGCACCAACAATTGATAACATATAGCTACCACTTAGTCCTGGAATAAACATTGTTAATCCACATAAGAAACCACCTGCTAAAATTTGTAAAGCATAAGATGTTTCAATTGTTGCATCAGGACCAATGTTATTAGTAATATTTACATTATTTATACCCACAATATCAACATATTGTGAATAATTAATATGACCTAATGGATAACCTTGGTTTCAAGCAAACCTAGGAATAAATGCTAAACCAATAAGTAATAGTGCAATAAAAACGACAATGATTAAACTTCATAGTTTACTTTGGTCATCTTTAAAACTGTTTTTGTTAATTAAATTATTTGGACGATATTTTGGCAAAAAGAGTAGTAAACCAATTCCCACAATATTAATACCAATAAAACAAAAAATTAGAATTAATTCGTATCCTGCATTAAATAAAGCTGCATCAATTGCATACAAAACAATGCATACAACTAAAAATGTTATTAACACAGGTAGTAGCCACAATAATTTTCAACAAAAATCCAAAAAACTTTTGGGGGCGAATAAATCACAACAACGATTAACAATATTTTCAAATGATGAATGGTGACAAGCATATAAGCTTGTTGATGAGCCATATACAATTGAATTACTACCTAATAGGCTTCCACCAATACAACGTTGAAGAATTTGCTTATAATCTTTTGCTTCTTTAATTACATCTTGATCAACAACTTGGTTTTGTCATTTTTGTTTAAAACTCAATTTCTTTGATTGATTATCATCATGACTTTTGTCACTAAGATTTAAATCAACATCTTTTCTTTTATCTGGATTTAATTTTTGTTTTAAATCAGATTGAACTTGAGATGCAAAAAGTGATTGACCTTGGCTAGAATTCTTATTCTTTACTTTTTTAGACATCAAAAACCTTTATTAAAATATATTAATATCTTTTAGTAATAATTATATTTAAATAACCATGCAAAGCAAACAAAGAATTGATTTATATTTATTAGAAAATAATTACTGTCAAACAAGAAGTCAAGCCCAACAAATGATTGATTTTGGATTAGTAAAAATAAATCAACAAGTTGTTAATAAAAGTAATTATTTAATAAAAACTACTGATAGTTTAGAGGTTAAACCATTAAAGTATGTTTCACGTGCGGGAATAAAATTGGCTGCTGCATTAAATGAATTTAAGGTTGATGTGAATGATAAAGTTATTTTAGACATTGGAGCATCAACAGGGGGATTTACAGATTGTTGTTTACAAGCAGGAGCAAAACTTGTATATGCATTAGATGTTGGAACTAACCAACTTGCTGAAAAATTAAAATTTAATCCTAAAGTAATAAATTTAGAACAAGTAAATTTGAAAGATTTACCTAATATTAAATTCAATGACATAATTAACATCATTGTTTGTGATGTCAGTTTTATAAGTTTAAAACATGTCTTTGCAAACTTAAAAAATTTACAAAATGATGAGTTGATTATGGTGTTTTTAATTAAGCCGCAATTTGAATTAGACCAAAAAATTATTAATCAAACCAAAGGAATAATTAAAAATCCCAAACACCACCAATTAGCAATTGACAAAGTTAAAGAATATGCAATTCAAAATAATTTTGAACTAAAGCAAATTATCAATTCACCAATTTTGGGCAAAAAAGGTGAAAACCAAGAGTTTATAGGATATTTTCAATGCAAAAAATAATTTTTCATATTGATGTCAATGCCTTTTTTACATCAGTAGAAGAAATATATAATCCTGTGCTTAAAACTAAACCAATTGGGATTTGCAATAATAATTCGAAAGCTGTTTTGTGTACATGTAATTATGTAGCACGTCAGTATGGGGTCACTGCGGCTATGAATGCATCAAAGGCAAAAAAATTATGTCCACAGATTATTTTTATTAAGCCTAAAATGCATTTATATGAAAAGATATCACAACATTTTATGGATTTAATTAGAACGAAATATACAACTGAAGTTGAAATTGCTTCAATTGATGAATGTTATGTTGATGTCAGTGAAATTATAGATAAATATCACAATAATCCCATAATTTTGGCAACCCAAATGCAAAATTTACTTCTAAATAAATTAAATTTACCAGTTTCTATTGGAATTTCTAATAGTAAATATTTTGCCAAGATTGCAAGTGATTTTAAAAAACCATTAGGTATTTATACACTGTATAAATCAGAAATTAAAGAAAAATTCTGAAATTTACCAATTGAAAATTTTTACGGAATTGGTAACAAAAAAATTCATGTTTTGCACGAATTAGGAATTCACACAATTTTAGAATTCAAGAATTATGTTGATCAAGACAAATTAAAACTGGTCTTTCATAATCAATATTTTAAAATTATGGACATTATTAATGGGAACATTAATGATGATATAGTTATTAGTAAACAAGCTATAAAAACGCTTTCAAAAGCTAACACCTTTTTGAAAGCAGAAGTTGATTTGGAAAGAATTTTTTATGAACTAGAAAAAGTTGTTAAAAAATTAACAATAGAGTTGGAAAAAAATTTTCTCCTTGGTAAGTGTTTAACTTTAATGATCAAAACTAATAATCAAAAAACCATTTCTAAATCTAAAACATTCACTAATAATATTGATCATAAAAATTTGTTTAATTTAGCAAAGAATTTATTCATTGAAATTTGAGATGAACAAGTTGAAATTAAATACTTATCACTAGGAATTAGCAAGTTACAACATGCTTAGATAATTATTGCCTTCATTGGTAAGAATCCGCCCATTAGTTTTTTTAATAATTAAACCAATTCTTAATAAATATGGTTCAACAACATTTTCAATTGTTTTGATATCTAAAAATAATTGTTGAGAAATAGATTTAATTCCAATTGCTTGATGTGATGTTTTATTTAATATTTTTAAATATGAAACGTCAACATCTGTTAATCCTTTTGGATAAATGCCAATAGCTACAAAAATTTCGTTTGATCTATGTTGGGGATTAATTAATTTGTAATCATAATAACGATTAACTAAATTAATTGCTATTCTTGGTGTTCCTTTGCTATAACTGGCAATTTGTTTAATTTCATTTTTATCTAAATGTAAATTATTCTTATAGCATAACAAACTAATAATTTCTTCAATTTCATTTTCATCATATAGATCAATAAAAAACTTTATGCCAAATCGGTCAATAAAAGGACTTGGTAATTGACCAATGTTGGTAGTTGCACATATCATTGTAAATTTGGGCACTTTTAAACGTGAGTATTGACTATTAAATTCTTTACCAATTTTTACATCAATAACAAAATCTTCTAAAATTGAGTAAAACATTTCTAAACACTTTAAATTAATTTTATGTGCTTCATCAATAAAAATAATGTCACCTTCACTTAACATTGAAATTAGATCTAAAACATCGCTTACTAGTTGAATACTTGGACCTTGTACATGGTGAATATGACTATTTAATTCATTAGCAACAATGCTGGCTAATGTTGTTTTCCCAACTCCAGCACTACCATACATTAAGATATGATCTAATTGTTTATTTTGTTGTTGAGCAGATCGGATATAAACACTCAATGATTCTTTGATGTTTAGCTTACCAATAAATTCAGTTAATAATTTGGGTCTAACTATTAATTCTTGCATTTTTAATATCCTCAATTAATAAACAAAAAATATCAGAAAATTTATTTTTTAAGATTTCATCCTTGCGCCCCCAAACTACTTTGGTACTAATTTGCTTGCTATATCCTAATTGTTGTAAATTATTGATAGCTGCATTAATTCTTTTTATTTCATCATTGTTATAATTTTGCAAATCTTTTTTGCGGTAAAAATCAATAATAGCATTTGTAATGCTATTAGATAACCCATATTTTTGACTAATTTCATATGAATTATTTTCTTGCACCAAGGATAGCAGTTCTTGATAACCATTTTTAATAATTTTTAATGCGGTTTTTATTCCAATGCCATCAATATTAATAAGGTCATAAAAACCTATTGCATTATCTAAATTACTGAAACCAAAATTAATTCGGGTTTCTATACTTTTATCCCCCATTGCAATATAAATAAAGATGTATAACTTATATTCTTGATTAAGTTCATATTTATTTATTTCATCAACATAAATTTCTTTTAAATGGTGTTCATTCTCCAAAAAAATACTATTAGCATGCTTATATGCTACTTTACCTTTAAAACTATCAAACATATTTATTAACCTCATTAATAAATAAGTTATGAAACTAATAAATTACTTATTCAAGTAAAAAAAGATAACCTTTACAGATTATCTTTTTTTGTAACTATATTAATTACTTAATCTAATTAGATTTTGTTTACATCTAAATAGAATTGAACGTTTGAACCAATTGCTGCTAATTTACCATTTTTGTAAACATTGCAATAAAAGTGCATTGTTTTACCTTGTTGAGTCTTTAGTTCATATGCTTTCTTTAACAAATCAGAACTTGGTTTTAGTTCATTACTTGTTGCGCCATCAATTTTTACACCACCAAAGTTAGCTCCATTTGTTGTGTAATATCATTGGTAAGTTGCTGATGAATCATTAGTTAAAACTGTATAACCAGCATTATGATATTCAGTTAATGGTTGGAAATTAGAATTTACATATGCCATTGTTGAGTATACTGATGTCTTGCTAATACTTACTGCACCAGATGGGTTTTCACTACTTCCACTAGTTTTTGGTTTAATATTAATACTTAAATTATCACTTTGGATTGCAGTTGTTGTACCTGATACCATTACAGCATATTGTCATGTTGTATTAGTTGTTACACCAGCAGTATCGGCAGTTTTAATTGTAAGTACAGGGTTTGTTGCACCTTCAATATTAGTTCAATGGAAACCATCTTTTGAAACCATTCATTGGTATTTAACTTTATTAGAGCTAGTTACAGTAACTGATAATTCAGCAGTGTCTACACCAGCTGTTAATTCATTTTTAGTTGATTTTAAACTTGCGATAGTGATTATTTCAGATTGTGGTTTGATTGTTAAAGTAATTAACTTACTATGAACTGCGCTTGCTGCATCTTTTCTTGGATAAACATTAACATAGAAATTTCAAGTTGTTTCTTTAGTAATATCTCTAATTTGCACATTACCAATTTCATATGTATTTAATGTTCCGCCTTGAACTTTATTTCAAGTCTTTTGATTATCTTTACTTACATATCAATCATAAATTAAGTCTTGAGTTTTGTCTGTGCTTTCAGCATTAACAAATAATCTAGTTGAATTATTTGTTTCAACAGTGACATTCGTTGATTGACCACTAATATTAACTTTCTTAGCTTCTACTTCTGGAGCAGAAATTGTTCCACTATTATTGCTAATAGATAAAGTTAAATTAGCACTTTGTAGAATATACTCACCTTGTGAACCTGTAACTTGTACACAATACACTCATTCTTGACCATTAGCGTCTTTAGTTTCATTAGCAGGCACTGTGTATGTTGATTGTGTTGCACCTGGAATTGTTGTAAATTTTCCAGAATTAGTCTTATCAACTAATCATTGATATTTTAAACCACTTGTACCAAAGTTTGACTTTGCAGAAACTGATAAAGTTGATGTTTCACCAGGTTTAATGAATGAATTACTAATTTTTAAATCAGTAATAGTTAAGTCTTCTTTGACAGGGTTAATAGTTAAGCTAAACTTTTTGCTGTGAACAGCTTGAGAAGCATCTTTTCTTGGATAAACATTACAATAAATTTCTCATGTTGTATTAGTTTTAATGTCTTTAATGTCATCATTTGAAATTAACAAACTATTAAAACTTCCACCTTGAACCAAAACAAAGTCAGCATTTGGTTTCTTAACATATCAATCATAAACTAAGTAATCAGAACCTGAATATTGTGCACTAACAGATAAACTTGTTGCCCCATTTGTGTTTACAGTTGGATTCAATGTTGATTGAGCAATAATTTTAACTGTTGAATTTAAGGTTGGATTGTTTGAATCAACACCTGTTTTTGGTGTGATTGTAACAATTGAAACTTCACTTTCATTTAAGAACTTCTTTGGATTTGCTAAACTAGCATATCTACATAAATATTTTTTTACTGTCTGTTGACTAACAGTAGTTTCAGATGCTGGAATTGTATAGCTTGATTGTGTTGCACCTGAAATTGCTTGGAAACCATTATTGTCACCATTATCAACAAATCATTGGTAAACAACTGAATTTCTATCTGAGCTTACTGCTCTAGTTGATAAAGTTGTAGTTGTTCCAGATTCTAATTTTACATTAGTTTGAGGTTGGTCATATATAGTGATAAATGTTTCACTAGTTGGTTGAATAGTAACATGAATATCTTCCACCACTAGTGTGTCAATTGTGAATCTATCTTTAATTTCACATTTGTAAGTCCAATGTGTAATTTCAGAAACATTTCTTGTTTGGCCTTCATCAAGCAAGTATGTGTTCTTTGCTCCACCTTGAACAATAGAATATCCTTTACCATTACCTTTGTCAACGTATCAATTGTAGATCAAATTAGACGTTTCACCAGTTGTGTTAACAACCAATGTAGTCGCCTCACCTTGTTTCACAGTTACATTTTGTGAGTGGTTAACAACATCAAAACTTCCATTAAGACTAGATGTAATACTTGTTAGTTTATTTTGACTATTTTTTTGTGTCAAAGCTCAACCAGTAACACCAGCTGCTGAAGCTACTAAAACACCTGTAGTTGCAGCTAGGATACTTAATGTAAATTTCCTAATCGATTTTTTCATACTTTTTCTCCTTTTATTTAAAAAAAATATATTTGTTTTGTTTGGTAATCATAGTTTTGAAATTCAAAATAGCTAACATTTCTATTGTAATATTATTTTGACTTTTTAGAAAGAAAATTATTTTTATTATCTTTGAAATATGATTTTGCTGCTAATATTTGTTGTTTAATACCTAATACCAATGCATCTAAATTTGGGTATTTTTTTACATTACCAATTTTTTTATAAAAAATTACTTTTAATTCTTGGCCATAAAATTCTGGGCCATCATAATCAATTAAATGAGTTTCAAATTGTTTACATGTAATTCCTGCAATAGTTTTAGGTACACCAATAAAAGTCACTGCTTGATAACTAGTATTATTCAATTCTGCTTTTGTGATGTAAACTCCATCACTAGGTGTAATCTTGGTTGTGTTGTAAATAAAATTAGCTGTCCTAAAACCTAATTTTCTTCCTAACATTTGCCCTTCAACTACTGTTGATGTGTAGTAATAAGGTTGCAACAAACATTGGTTGGCTGATTCAATATCATCTTGTTCAATCATTTTTTTAATATTAGTTGTTGATACATTATCATTGCGAGCGATGATGTTAACATTAAAAAATTGGTTTAAGAAATTTACATCTTGTTGATCATTACCAAATTTAAAATCATCCCCAACAATAATTTGGTTAAAATTTCATTTTTTCAAAAAATTTTCAATAAATGTAATTGCATTCATATTAATTTTTTGTAAATCTAGAATAATAACATTATTGGGATGGTAGGTCTGGCTTATTTCTTTAATTCTTTCTTGTAAACTATAAATTGGTTTTTGATTTTTCTTAAGAAAATTAAAAGTTAATACAGTTGTGTTACCTTTTAAATTTTTAAATAATTTTGCATGCCCAATATGTAAGCCGTCAAAAAAACCAATAACTAGATTGTCTGTTGATAAATTAATATTATCATCATAACTATTAATGTAATAAACCATTTAAATCCTTTATTTCTAACGCGTCATCTAATTTATAGTTGCCAATTTTTGTTCTTATTAAATTTGCTAATGTGGCAAAATTATTAAGTTTTATCCCTAAATCATAAGCAAAACTACGGACATAGAAACCTTTGCTGACATCTATTTTAATAATGAGTTGATTATTTGAATAATCAATAACTTCATAGTTGCATAACTTAACTAGTTTAGGTTCTAATGCAAAATCAATATTTTTTCTAGCTAATTCATAAGCTTTCTTACCATTAACTTTAATGGCACTATATTTGGGAGGTAATTGGTAATAATCACAATTCAAAAATGTGTCTAGTGCATTTTTGATAGCAACCAAATCTAGGGTCATAGGTTGGTAATTGACGACATCGCCTTCACTGTCATATGTAGTAGTCGAGTAATTAAAATGGATGGTGGCAAGATAAGTTTTATTGTCTGAAAGCAATGAATTTAATTGCTTTGTTCCTTCATTTAAACCTAAAATTAATAACCCAGTGGCTAATGGGTCTAATGTGCCAGCGTGCCCAATCTTTTTTAAGTTTAGGATATTTTTAACTTTTTTAACCACATCATTTGATGTTCAGTGTTTAGGTTTATTAATAAGTAAAAGATTATTGTTTTCCATAACAAATAATTTCATCTTCCACAAACTTAATTAATTTTGGATCAATGTCCTTTGTATTAATGTATCATGCATAGTTTAATCTTGGATTGAAAAAACCAATTTTACTAATATTTTGGTAACACGATTGTTTGCTATGCAGCCCCATAATTCAATACATGAGAATTTGCAGGGTATCTTTACTAGAAGGTTTCTTTATAGAAACTTTTAAATCCCATAATCCATTTGGGGTTAAAAAATCTGCATCACCACAAGAAACTACCTTACTATAACCGCCAGTTGTTGGCGAATTAGAATTTACATCATTAAAAGTAATGGTATGCTTGATTATTTTTCCTTCGCTAGCAAAAAAATTCAATGAATTAACAACCATTATCCGAATGTTTTCAAGTGTTTCATTATTTATGTTTTCAATCAATTTTCAAGTTTTAAAATAACCACCAGCTCTATATCATGCATCATATTGCGCTAGTCTACAAGCATTAAATATAGAATTATCATCTAAGCCTTGGACATTCTTTAAAAATTTATTAAAAAGTTTAAGAGTCTTATCTTTAGTTAATAATTTAATGATGCTATTAAAGAATAATGCAAAGACATTTTTAGATTTTTGTTTTGTCATCAAGGCAAGAAATTGTTGATCACTAATGAAATTGATATTACCTAATTTATCAATCTTAATATCACCGTTATTCTCTCATTCATTTTTGAACTTTGCTCCTCGCAATGAAATAGAAAAGGCTGTTTTAGAATCATTATCAGACATATAACGAGTTAAATAATCAACGGCTAAGCCCACAATACTAGCATCTACATTCTCACAGTTTCTATCAAATAATCCTTTTTTATCCACAAATGTTTTTTCCTGAAACATTTTTAGTGGTAAATAACCATATCTAGGTTGTTTTAGATGTTTTAGATTTGGATCTCTTTGGATAGCATTGATTCTGGAAGTGACTGAATACATATTGATGTTAGAAATTTTATCTACAATATTAATTCTAAATTAATCCATCTAATATAATTAATACATCATGGCTAAGATTAATAAAAATAGAAGATCACATTTAAAAAAAGATCATCTTAATTGAAATAAAAACAAACCATTAGGGATTAATCATTTAAGTGTTTTGTTTGATAATGCAAGTACTACTATGTGGTACATTATCGCAAGAAAAAAAATTTTTATTGTTAATGTTTTTTGTTGAATTAATAAAAAAGAACACCTAAGATTGCAAAAAGAAATTTTTATTAATAACTTTAATCAATACTATAACTTTGAATACAACTTTGTTTATGAAAATGATGAATTTAATCAAGTTTACAATACCAAGATGACAGTTTTTAAAATCTTTAAACCATATTAACTTTGTTAAATAATTCTTATTTCATTAAAATATATAGTGTTTAAGTAACAACACAGTTGATATTTTGTTAATAATATGCATGATTTTAGAGGGTTTATGAACAAAAAATTAGTTTTTTTTGATGTAGATGGGACATTGCTTAATGACCAAAAAACTATAAATGAATCAACTATTAAAGCAATTAGTGAATTAAAAGATAAAGGGTTTATTTTTTGTATTGCGACTGGTAGAGGATTGACTGAAGGGATTATTGAAATTGCAAGAATCGCTGGATTAAATGGATATTTGGTTCTTGGTAATGGTAACTATGTTTGAGATTTGAATAATGAATCATTATCATTAATTGGTATGCCACTTGCAAGCCAAGTAATTAATGATTTCTATAATTCAGCAGTCAAATCTAAAAGACAATTAAACTTGTTTTTTGATGATGCCACAATCAAAAACTATTACTTCGGTGAGAGTGTAAATATAGATATTCAAGACCCAAACTTTTACGTTGCAGGGCCATCAATTTATAATTACTCTAATGTTGATGAAGTTACTGAGGATTTGAAAAAACCAATTGTCCATGTTAGTCTAAAAGCTGAACAAGAAATAATTAAACAATATTATCCTAAATTAAAAAAATGAGAAAATGATAAGTTGGCACAAGTTTCTAATGTTTTAAATGTTTATGTTGAAGCAGAATCATATGGAATCTCTAAATGAAGTGGTGTTCAATATGTCCAAAAAAAATTAAATATCTCTAATGAAAATACATATGCAATTGGTGATTCTAAAAATGATAAAATCTTATTAACCAATGTTGGTAATTCTATTTGTATGGAAAATGGCGATCCAGAAATGAAAAAAATTGCCAAAATTACAATTGGTAACAACAATACAGACTCAATTGCAAATTACTTATACACATTAATTGAAAATGAAAAATAATCAACAAATTGTTCCAAGTTTATTATCATTTAATAAAAATGATTGGGATTACTACTTCATTCTATTTCAACATGCTAACTTAGAGTACATTCATTTTGATGTAATGGATAAAGACTATGTTGGTAATACTGCGTACAATGAAAAAGATTTCCATAAATTTATTCATATTCACAATAATTTAAAAGCACATGTGCATTTAATGGTGATGGACCCATTAAATGAAGTAGAAAAATATTTCCACAAGAAAACTGATGCTATATGTTTTCATTTTGATGTTTATGAAAACCAAGAAATGGTTTTTGAATGTTTAGAAAAAATAAAAAAAGCAGGCATAAAAGCAGGCATTGCAATTAATCCTAATTTTGCAATTTGGGATTATGAACAATACTTACAAGCTTGTGATTTTATTACATTGATGGGTGTATTTCCAGGTAAAGCAGGACAAAAATTTGAAATCAGTTGCCTGCAAAATTTAAAAGAATTAAAAGAGTGATCACAAAAAAATCATAAAGAATTTCTAATTGAAATTGATGGCGGAATGAACTTTGATACTATTCCCTTAGTGTTAAAAGATAGTCAATATTTAGTAAGTGGCTCATTCTTAGCTAAAAACATTAACAAATTACAAGAAATTACAACCTGAATGGAAAATTTAGAAGTTTAATTATTAAGTTTGGTAATAATTTTTTGGGTGTTAGAAAAGTGTAATTTGACATAATAGTTTAACACTCTATTAATTTCTTCAGTATTACCATGACATTGATTTATTAATTGAAAGCTAGCGTTTTCAATTTTATTGTTTCATGCGCCTAATGGCAACTGAATTTGGGCTTGTAGCGATAATTGTTTTATTTGTTCTAAATAGAAATAACGAGCGATAATTGATGCACAGGCAACTGCTAAATATTTTGTTTCAGCATGTGTGCAAAAAGTAAAACGTAGTTTATTATTAGTGATTTGTGCTTGATTTAAATATGCATGGAATTTAGCACTTGAAACATATTGATCAATAATAATTTCGTCAATCACTTTGTTTTGTGATTTTAGCTTGTCAACTAATTTATTAATGGCAGTATAGTGCCCAATGGTTTTAATAACATGGCTATTGTGATATAGTTCAATCAAATGATTATATTCAATCGGGAAAATGTTGTAAATTTCATATGGCACAATAGCAATTAACTTCATAGCTAAATCACAAATTGTGGTGTCATCCAATAATTTTGAATCTTTGATGTTCAAATCATTTATCTTAGCAACAAGCTTGTCATCTAAAAAAACTGCGCAAACACATAAACCACCAAAATAATCACCAACACCAACTTCATCTGAACCGATAATATTGGTCTGTTGAATTTTTGGATTCATCAAGGCAAGATTAGGTAAATAAGAAGCAAAAAATGCTTCTATTACTTGTTTTGTTTCATTACCTTGAATTAAACATTTCTGGGTTCTATAAATTGTTATTTTTGTTTTTTTATATTCTAATAAATACTCAATATAGTTGTTCTTGATTGGTAAATACTTGACTAAATTACTATTTAAAATTTGTTTTTTTTCTTGTGGAGTAATTAAGAAGCTAAATGTGTTTAAACTCATATATACTTAAGATTATACTTAGAATCTAAGGATAATAACGATGTTCAAAATGAATGGATTAGGAATTGATATTGTTGACTTGAGTCGTCATGAATTTGATGATAGACAGTTTGCCAAACGTTACATGACAAAGTTAGAATATGAAAATTTTTTATGTTGTGAATCTAAACAAGCCCAACGTAATTATATGGGGTGTATTTGGTCATTAAAAGAAGCAATTATTAAAGCCATTAATCATGAATATTTATTTAGTGAAATTGAAATTATATTAACTAAAGAGGCTCCAATGTGTCAACTTAAAAACCACACCTTATTTTTATCAGTTAGTTTTGAAAAAACATTAGTTGTGGCAATTGCAATTGGTTTTAAAAGTTCTAATGGGAATGAATTGTAATTAATAATGTTGCTAGTGTAATACCAATACCTAACCAGCTAGTGGTGTAAATTCATTGTTTAATAGAGGCGTTGCGATAGTGAATAAACTCAGGAATAATTTCTAAAATACCAGCCAATGTCATTAAAGAACCACTAATAGAATAAAGTAAAGGCATTAGTCATCAAATTGATTCAATGACATTAATTAAAAATCCCCCTAGAATAGTAAAAGGTATCATTAAAGCAAGAATGCCAGTAGTGATTAAAAATGACTTAAAACGTTGATTATTTTGAATATCTAATTGAATTAGATAAATAATGATTGATGTTGGTATTAAGTGAATGACAAACACAATAATCATACCCCAATTGTCAAATTGGGCTATCGCATTATTAGCAGTGTTTGCCATAAAACCTAATACTATCCCATCCACTAAACGATGCCCTAAAAGCAAGATGATTGGTAATCATTTATTAGTTTTATTGTCAATATCAGAAGCGTTGTATAAAAAATCTGCATGATTGTGGTCATGGTGGTGAACATGAAAATCACCTTTTTTGCTATTGGAAATAGTAAAAATATAACGACTTAAAATTACAATTAAAACACCAATGATGCCGCCACCAACAACAACTCCCACCACCTTAAGTGTGTCTATTACACTTAAAGCACCATGGCTAGTAGTACTAAATTGTTCTTTGGCATGATTTATTGCCTCAGCAATGAATCCGACTGTCCCTAAAATAATAATTAATCCTGCAGTGAAGGCATACAAATAAGTTTGGACATTTTTGTTAATCTTAATTTTGAATAATGATAAAATGCCAACACACAAGGTTGGTACACCTATTCCTAGAGCTAATAAAATTAAAATATTAATGAATGTATTTAACATTAATTTGTAACCTAAACTTAATCACTTAATTTTTCTAAATTTGCATAACTCACTTCCGCTTGTGATAAACGGTTAAAGATTTCTACTTCAACAATAGCAATCCCTTTAGCATCATTTTTGTTAATTACATAACCAACCTGACCAGCCATATCACCAGCAGTAATTTTTACTTGGTCATTAACATCAAAATCCGCACTATAGACAACAGTCTCAATTACAACTGCATCATCAGCTTTATAAATATCATTAGCATCATTTGCCAATTGGTTTTCATTAATGACATCTTCTAGTTTATATTGATCAAAATTTAAAATTCTATCTATCTCATCATCACTAACTGGAATTGGTTTAGCACTCTTTCCAGATGAACCAATAATTCCTGTTACTAATTGAGTATTACGGATGATAAATCAAATATCATCATCCATAAACATTTTGATAAAAATGTAACCATTAAACTTATTTTTTTCTTCAGTTTTAATTAACTGATAATAAGTTTTGCCATTTTTTTCAATTGTTTTTCATTCACCATTTTTTAATTTATTGCCAACATTGCTAGGTGCATTATCAGCACTAAATTCTTCAATGGTAACAACTTTTTCTTTAATAATTCTAATGTCAGCTACTTTATCAGCATAACCATAAGAAGTGATTTTACCCTTCAAATTTTTGACTACAGATTCTTCATTACCACTAATTGCAGTAATAATATATCACTTTGGTGTATTTACATAATCATTTGCAGAAATTGATGCTTTTTTCATAAACTAATTTGGCCTTTATAAAATACTAAAAATTAAATCAATAATAAAGAAAATAATTGCTAAGAAAATAGTAATACTTACCACAACAATTAAATTGGCAATCACAGTCTTTTTAGTAGACCATCTAATTCTACTAAATTCTTTCCCCATCCCAAAAAATCATCGCTTGATTTTAAAGGGAACTGTTTCATAAGTTTCACTATAAATTTGTTTTTCTAATTTAAGTTGCTCATGGTGTTTTTTAATAACCTCATGGCGTTTGAATCTAACATTTTTATATGCTGTTCAAAACTCTTGATAGGTTGAATAAGAAGAACGTTTAGTTTTAACAAATTCTTGGTTTAATTCTCTAGTGCGTTTTTTCAGTAATTTTAGTTTCAATCTATCAATGACTATTTTGTCATAGTCATTTTGTTGTTTTTCTAAAGCTTGTTTTTGTTTTTCATAAGCTAGGTTGCCAGGATTATTTTGTTCGGGATTATTGTATTTACTTAATAAATCCTTAACTTTTCGTTGATTAACAATTCTTCTACGTTTTACTTTATCTTTCATTGTTATCTAGTTTCCTTGTGGATTGAATACCTATTACAATGTGGACAATATTTTTTAAGCTCTAGACGATTTTGTGAATATTGGTTTTTGGAAGTATGGTAATTTCTGGCTAAACAATCTTCACAAACTAAAATTACTTTCTTACCCATAATTTTAACTACACTAATAATTCTTCTTTTAAAATGTCATGCGCATTTATTTTATGATATTTTTCTTTAATCAATGCATCATTAATGAAAGGAAAGACAATAAAAATAAAAATACTTATGAAGAAAACTAACATTGCATAAATTGCTGAAAGTTTCTCAGGACCAGTAGCAAATAAACCTCAATTAACTGTTGAACTAAATCAATTTTGATTTGTTATTCCATCAATGATAATTTTTGTACTGTAATAATAAAAGAATTGGTAGCCAAATGCTAGGTAGCATCCGAGTGAGGCAAGAGGAGCAATAACGATAAAACCATTCATTTTATTAACATGAACTTTTTTAGTGAAACGATTAATTCATGTTTTTAAAATCACAGTACCATAGATTGCAAACATAAATAAAGTTGGAAAGTTAGATGCACCATCAATGATAGCATCTGTGTTTAAAATAACACTTGGTATTAAGAAAACAATTCATCAAAATCCATAAATGAATGCAGATAGAATCATTCCTGTTTTATTCCCATCTGTAGAATGTTCATTTAAATATCAACTACCATAAAAAATTCTGTATTGTATTGAAAAAGTAAAGGTTCTCAATCCCACCAATACTAATGAATTTAAACAACCAACTGCAGATATAAAAATGAATAAAGATATCACAACACTAAATGCTTGCTTAGCAGTTGGATTATTGCTGAAAATTGTGTCAAACACACCACCAGCTGTCCCACTACCAACCATGATTTGTCCTAAAGTGATAAATAAATATAAACTAATACAAATACCCATTCCTAGAACAATTGTTAATGGTACTTTTTTCTTAGGGTTTTCCATTTCACCTTGTAGTGAAGCAACACCTAAAAAGCTATCATAGGCAAATAAAATAGCTGGTAATGATGATAATATCCCATCAATAGATATTGGCCCTACCACAACTGGTTTACCTTCAACATTAGTTGGGTTAGGGCTAAATAAACCTAAATTAGGATTCATTGCACCATAAATAATTCCTGCTAACCCCACAATAATTAAAGGTAAAAATTTTAGACCTGTTGTTAGCACTTGAAAATATTGAGAATACTTTGTTCCTAAATAGTTAAAAGCAACAAAAATTACAACTAATGCTAAACCAATTAACATTACATATCCTATATGCATTACAGCAGTAATGTTAGTCCCACTTGGAATAAAAATTTTTACAATTGATTCAGCACAAAATATTGCTACTGCTAAATTAAGAATACCAAAGTAAAAGAAGGAATTATTAAATGCAATAAAACGACCAAATTTGTGACCAAACATTCTTTCACAACAACCAGCTAATCCTGCTCCATCACGATGGTTAAAACCAACTTCTGCAAAACTAAATGCAGTTAACAAAGAAATAACCGATGCTAAAATTCAAGAAATTAATACTCCATATGGATTATTATTGTTATTAGCAAACACACCACCATTTTTAAAGAAAATACCAATTCCAATCACTGATCCAATTAAAACTGCGACAGCTGATACTAATCCAACTTTTTTAGCTGTTTTAACATTAACAGACATTAATGTTCCTCCTTTCATTAAAATTACACTTAACTATAAAATAAAAATCTTTAGCAAAGCCAAAGATTATTAGATTAATTATATTAAAAAATCTTACATTCTAAAACTATTTTTTTGTTGTCAATTTAGAATAAGCATTTTTAGCAGCATTTTCTTCAGCTTCTTTTAATGTTTTTCCGCTCCCAACACCATACACTTGTCCATCAAAAATTAGATTGACAACAATGGGATATTTATTAACGGAATTGCTAGGAGTTAATTGGTTATCCCTAACATATTTAATTTCTTTGTTATAACTTCGCATTAATGCTTCTTGAATTAATGTTTTGTATGGTTTTTCAGTCTGAATTTCACCATTTAAATATGGTTGAATAATGCAATAATCAATAATACTATAAGCTTTTTTAATACCTACATCTTTAGCAACTGCACCAATAAAAGCTTCAAAAACATTTTCCAAAATTTTATCAGAGATACTTTCTAAACCTTTACCAACTAAAATAATCTTGTCTAAATTAATTTTTTTAGCTGCTAGTGCTAATGTTTTGCCTGATATTAATTTTGCTTTCTTAATTGACATTAAACCTTCATTTAATTCAATTTGATCAAACAAAAAATTAGAAATAATTCAAGATATGGCAGCATCACCAATAAATTCATAACGTTCGTAGTTGTAATTCAATCCATTTTCATGGGCATATGATGAATGTGTTAAGGCCTGAATATAATTTGAATAATTCTTAGGATTGATTTTAAAAAAAGTAAAAATTCCTTTTAACTGTTGATAATTAATAGACTTATTATTTTGTTTCATTCTCATACTTTTTAATTTGTGTTGTAATTTGTTTTACAACATCATTTTTAATGCAATTGTATAACATTCTTAATGAACTAGAAAATTGTCTTTTATCAGCAGAACCATGGGTTTTAACACAAATCTGTTTTAATCCCATTACAAATGCACCAGCATTTTCCTTATAATCAAAAGTTGATTTCAATTTTTTAAGAGCAAAAACACTAGTGATTTTACCTAATATATTTCATGGTTTTTTATATTCATCTTTTAAAAAACCACCAATCGTTTTTGCTGTTCCTTCCATTGTTTTTAAAACTAAATTGCCACTGAATCCATCAGTCACTATAACATCAGCTGCATAATCCAATAAATTCTTTGGTTCAACAAAACCAACATAGTTTAACTTAGTTTTAGTTTTTATTAATTCAGCTGTTTCACGTTCTAATGCACGGCCTTTATGATGTTCAGTACCTATATTTAAAATCCCTATTTTTGGATCACTGAATGTTCTTTGTTTAGCATAAATACTACCCATGATTGCAAATTTTACTAAATCATTTGGGGTGACATCAATGTTAGCTCCAACATCAATCATATTAAAAACTTTGCCATTTCTAGTTGGAATTGTTGGCATAAAACCTAATTTATTAATTCCATCAATCATGCCAATTGTTGAGTACATAATAAAGACAAAAATTGCAGTATTACCTGCACTTAACAATCCATCCACTTTTTTATTAGCAAGAAGATTGGCTGTTAATTGCATTGAAGAATTAGTTTTAGTTCTTAGATTAAGAATTGAATCATCTTGGCTAATAAATTGATCAGTATGTAAAATGGAAATTCGGTTATTACTTTGTTGTAAAAATGGTCTAATTTTTGTTTCATCTCCAACTAGAATAATTTCTACATCTTGATAAAAATTAACAAATGATTGACAAGCAAAAATTGCTTCACTAATTTCATTTTCAAAACCCATTACATCAACAGCTATTTTCATTATTTACCTACCACTATTGCAAACCTATATAGTAATCATACACTTTTTGATCACCACTTCTTATTTCACAATATAACCCATATTGTTCACTAACATATTTTTCAAATTGTTTAACAGTATTTAAGTTTGCATTTGCACCATAAATTAAAAAGCAAATGTCAATTCCTTTTTTTCCACTAATCAATTTATCTAAAGTTAGTTTTAATGCAGCAAATTCATCTTGAACTGAAACAACAATTTTTTTATTGATAATACCAATCTTATTGTTTTGTTTAACATCAATATGAGAATAATTAACATCCTTAATTGATGTTGAAATAACTGCTGATAAAGTTTTATTTAAAATCTTTAAAATTTCCTTCTGATTGTTTTTTAAAGTAATGTCTTTATTAACATTTGATGCACAAACAATTGTTTCAAACACATTCTTCGCAGGAATTACTTCACACTTAATATCTTTAGCATATTCTTTAGCACCATTTGCAGCCATTACTAAATTTGAATCATCTGTAATAATTAAACAATTCTTTTTACCAGCGTTGTACATTGCTGCTAGAAAAGCTTGTAAAGATGTTGCACCCTCATCTTCAGTTGTTATCACTTCATCAACCTCAAAGTCTTCTTTAATAAACTGAGCAATTTTTTTTGTAGGTGCTGTAGTAACAACACTTAAGCCATCAACCAATTTTGCTGTGTTTAAGTTAATTTCTGAACCAACTTGATCATAAGTTTTGTTTTCATTAACTTTATTTTCATATTGCAAGGACATATTTTCAATTTTTACTTTTTCAAATTCACCATATTGCTGAGCAATTTGCAATAACCTATATGGTTTCATTGTGTGAATATGTACTTTTACTAAGTTGTCATATTGAACACAAACTAAACTATTACCTATTCTTAATAATTCCGTCTTGAATTCTTCTAAATTAAAAACATCCTTGTTTTCTTTTAAATTTGGATTGATATCCAAATTTAAATTAATAATAATTTCACTACAATATCCAAATCCTTCATCTTTTTTGTGTTGATCAAAAAATTCAAAATTACCTTCATCAATATAAGCAGATTCGCCCTTTTTATTCACTAAATCAGCTTGGGTTTCTTGAATTAAAACATCAATATTATTATTTAAAATCGCATTCATACCTTTAAAAAAAGATAATAAACCATAGCCACCAGAATCTACAACACCAACCTCTTTTAATTCCTTTAACAAGTTAGGTGTATCTTCTAAAGCTAATTCGCCAGCCTTTATCACACTAGCAAAAAGTTCTTTTACATCATTGTAAAATTGACTATTAGCACTCTCGGACATGCAACGAATAATAGTTAAAATTGTTCCTTCAACTGGATTCACGACAGAAGTGTAAGCCTTTTCTTTAGCTAATACAAATGATTGTTGCAAAATTGTAACTGTTAATTCAGTTAACTCAGCAGTAAAGTTACTTAGAAATCCACGCATAATTTGGCTAAAGATTACACCTGAATTACCTCTAGCATTCATCAACAAGCCTTTAGAGAATGAATCAGCTAATTCTTTAAAATTAGTGATGTTTTTACCATCAATATTTGATGAAATAGCTCCCTTAACGGTTGTATCCATATTTGAACCTGTGTCACCATCAGGGACAGGAAAAATGTTTAGATCGTTAATATAATCGTGTTCTAAAGATAAAATTTGGCTTCCACCTTTAATCATTGCAATAAATTTTTCTAAGTTAATCATAGATGTTACCTCTAAGCATGCGCAATAATGTTGATTTTGAGTTTTGTGTTATCTAATTGCTTAGAAAGATTAAAAAAGATTTTCTTTTGTAATTCATTGCAAACTGAATTAACATTGTAAATCTTGTGATCAAACCATGCATCAACATCAATTTCATCTTTATCATCTTTAATGTTTTCCAAAACAACACTAACTTTTTTTACACCAGGAACTTGGATTGCACTATTTTTAACAAGTTTCACAATTAAATTATGATTAAAAAATGTCTTCATTAATAAACTAGATTTTACATTAAATTTATTAAAAAATACTAGTATTTAATAAGTTTTTAGTATGTTATAATTCTTTTGTATTGTGAAATATTTTAATTTAAGGAATGAAGTATGTCAAGAAGAGATCAATTAACATTTAAAGGGCCAATGTCTGGCAATAAACGTTCTCATGCAATGAATCATTCTCGTCGGGTATGAAATGTTAACTTACAAAAAGTTAGAGTTAAAGACATTAATGGTCAAGTAGTAACTGTTAAAGTTTCTGCTAGAACAATGAAAACATTAAAAAAATATAATGCTATTGCTTAATTTAAAATAGATAACACACAAAATAGTAAAACATAAAATCACTAGAAAAACTAGTGATTTTTTTTAACTAGTCAGCATGATTTTAAAAAAATATGTGTAATAATTCGCCATAATGAAAACTTATCAACAAATGCTTGTTTTAAAAATAATTAGTTGTCTTCATAATTATAAAGAAAGTTTTCATGTTAACAGTTGTTGTTGTTTTTAGTTATAAATCAATCATTTTTTTAAATTTAAATATCTAAACTTAGAAAGATTTTTTATGAATAAAAGCAATCAACTAAGTGAAAAACAATTTTTGTTTTTCACAATTAACTATATTGTTGGTTTTAGTTTTATTACCACAATTACAAGTGTCATTAAACTGGTTATTATGGATTAATTATATTTTTATTAACAGCATTAATTTCACTTGCAGTAGTATTAGTATTTTCTAGATTAGGAAATGAGTTTCCAAATGAATATGGTGGTTCATATTTATATGCTAAGAAAGCATTTAAAAAACATTTTGCTTTCTTTCAAGGTTGAAATCAATTTATTCAAGGACCTATTTTAACTGCAGTTGTAAAGTGATTAATCTTATTTATTGGGGTAGGAATCATCATCTATTTAGCAATAAAGAAAAAAATACAAATGATTCCGCGGTATGAATGAATCATTTATATCCTTGCATTAATAACTATTTTTACTACACTATTAATTTATGTTTTGCCACCAATTGTTAATGAACCATGAACAATTCAAAATACGATTATAATCGTTTCTTATCTAACCTTTATAGGATTAGGGTATTTGCTATATGGCGTGGTAGATTATATGAATTTAAAAAGACAATTAAAAAATTATAGAATATCGCCCACATTTGTGACAACTCATTGGATGTCATCATCATCTTCACAAGTATCAATAAAACGTTGTAACAAGGCATCTTCTGCTTCAGTTACATCCACAAATGTTTGAGGAATTAATTTAATTTCAGATGATAAGATTTTTAAATTAGAGTTTTCAGTTAAAAGATTTTTAACATTATAAAAATCTTCAGGCATAACTAATAACTCAAATGCTGATTCATCATGTTGCAAATCAACTACATTATAATTTAAAGTTAATTCTAAGATTTTGTCTTCACTAATTTGGTCATTTTTAGCAATGATAAATTGACCATATTCATTAAATAACATTTTGACACTATTTGGTTTAGATAGCTCACCCTTTAACTTAGAAAAATAACCACGAATATTGCTAACAGTTCTTTGTTCATTATCTGTCAACGCTTTGATAATAATTGCAAGACCTCTAGGTCCGTAGCCTTCATACATTAATTCTTTTAAAACTTCGCTATCTTTACAATTACTAATATTTCTTTGAATTGTTTCACGGGTCAAATTATTTTCTAAAGCTCTACTAATAGCTGCTTTTAGTCTTGGATTCGCTTCTGGATTAGGCCCACCTACTTTTACTGCAGCTTTGATTTCTCTAACACACTTTAAAGCAACTTTAGATTGTTGCTGTTGTTTTTTATTAATTGATGATGCGATTAAATGTTTACGAGGCATATAATATTCCTTTTCAAATAATTTAATTTCTAGACATAACACAAACAGTGTCACTAAGTTGAATGTTTAAAGCTTTAATTGAATTAACAGATAAAACAAAAATGTGGTGCAGTTTGTCAAAAATAGGCAGGATTTGATTAGGCAAAAAGTTAGGGTATAGCTTTTTGACATTTCAATTTAAATCTACCATTACCAAATCAAATGCAATTTTAAATTCTAATGAATTAAATGTAAATTTTTTATTAATAAAATAACAAGTGTAATAATCTAACTCTTTTAACATCACTAATTGATCATTAATCATTTGTTCATTTTGTAGTCAAAAAATTCTTATTTTAGTTTCTAAATTATTAATGGTTAAACAATGTTTTAAATAATGTGTTTTTCTACTGAAATGATTCCGTAAAATATTTCTTTTGTAATTTTCAACACTAAAAAGTGTTGATAATTTATAAAAGAAGGATTTAATTTTCATCTTGAAGTTCTTCATATTCGCGTAATAACTTACTAATTAAAACATTAATATCACTATTGAATGCTTTAAATGAAATCTTAGCTTTATTAAACATTTGATTTTTATTAAAATTAATATTTTCCTTGCTTATTTCACTTACTAGACTATTTTGCTCAGAAATAGTAAGTTTTTCTTTTTTACTAACTTTAATTACATTTAATAAATCTTTTTTAAAAATTAAGAAATCATTACTATCTTGTCAATATTGTAAATAATTGTATAAATAATTTCTATATTGATCATAGACAACTCTATGATCATCAATAGTGTTAACTATTTCAAAACCATTTGTCTTTATTTTGTTAGATGAAACTTTGTTGTATAAAGGATCTAATTTATCATCATTGATAATTGTAATTGCTAAATTTTTAGTGTCATTTTTAATGATAGTCTTATATGTTTCTAATAATTTAGCATCATAATCTGCAACTAATATAATGCTCATCGATTCAACCGATGAAAAAGCATAATTCAATAACCTTAATGTGTTATAAACAGATGAACTATCTAATTTTTGAAAACCAAAAATAAAATTATGCTTTAAATCATTAATTTCAGGTGATAAAAAAACAAGTCTTTTAAGGAATAATTGGGTCTTCTTAGTGAATTTTATCTTATTAGACACATAGTCGTACATGTTCATACTTGTAAATTTAGGATTATTTTTCTTGATTGTACTGTAATGAAAAATAATAATAGCCAAAAACAATAATGTAAAGCACATTGGCACAATAACTTCAACATTACTAAATCATGCTGCTCAAACATCAGGAATTAACAATGTTTGCGTTGTTTGGTTGCCTTTTAAACAAATGTGGCTAGCTCTTAAACCATAGAAAATATTGTCACTAGTTAAAGCAACAAAATGAGCATTTTGATATGAACTAAAGATCTTTATTAAACTCTCAGCTCCAAGTTGGCTAGATAATGAACCATTTACTAGCGAGAAATATGTTAGGACTTGAATATCATTGGTGAAATAAACATATTTAAAGTTAGTAATAAGATTTTGGTCAAGGTGGGCTAAAAGTTGTTGGGCGGCTTGTTTTAAAGTTTGTAAACTATAAGGATCACCAATAATTTTGTGGGTTGGAATGTAATATTCAATCAAATAGTATTTTAAATAGATATTAGCAGTTTCATTAATGAAAGCATTAAAGTCACCATTAAGACCATTGTTAAGCGCAGTGGTAATACTATTAATGGTTGGGTACAATGAAGTTTGGGTAACCACTCATCCAATGATATGTCCATTAGAAACCAAACTACCTTCAAAATCACCATTGAATAATTGGTATGAATCAAATGCTGATTTAATAATTGGTAATGCTAAACCAAAAATTAAACACAAAATTAAACCAATGATACTCAATCAAAAAATACTGTTAATCAAAATACGCATCTTGTTGGCACTTTTGGATGATAATGATTTTTGTTTTTTAAAATCATTATTGTAAAACCAATAATTGTAAAAAAATGCAACAAGACGACTTTTCATTTTGACATGACAAGTCAAAACTTGATCAATAATGGTATAAAGACGATCAGATGATTGGTAATCATCATTATTATGACAATAATCTTTACCTATTGGATGATCAAGTTTATAAAACTTGTTATGAATTAAAATTTTTTTATTATCACTAGCCACGTAAATTTAATTCTTTAATAATTGTTCTATAACGTTCAACATCATTTCTTTCTAAGTATGCTAATAAGTTTTTACGTTTAGCGACCTTAGCATATAATCCTGATTTAGAAATTTTGTCTTTTTTATTTTCAATCATATGTTTTGTTAATGCAATAATTTCTTCAGTAAGAATTGCAATTTGCACTTCTACTTTCCCAGTGTTTGTTGCACTACCACCATATTTTTTAACTAATTTTTGTTTTAATGCTTTTGAAATTGCCATAATTTTTCCTTAACTAAATAATTTAAGCGTTCTAACAACAGTGTAATCTCGGAAAATAAAATCACACCATGTTAAACATTTACATCCTAATTTTACCATTAATTATTTTTGTCTTGATTACGATATTTGGCAAGACGCTGTTTCTTAACTAAATTTTCAATATGAGCACGCTTGTGCTTTTGTTTAATTTTAGAGATTTCTTGCTTTAATTTCTTCTTATAACCTGGTTTAATGTTGCTTTTGTTTGTGTGAATAAGTTTTTTTATTTCTTGTTCTTGAGCCTCATTGATAGGTTTATAGGATCTAAGATTAATTTTTGCATCAACTAATTCATTATTTTTAATTTGTTTAGTTTTAAATTGAATATTTTTTTTAAGAATCTTTTCAAGTTTAGCCTGGTCTTGAGGATGATACAGCACATATGAATGACCAGTATATCTTGATCTCCCTACTCTTCCTGCACGATGCAAATACCAATCTGGATTATCTGGGAGATCATAACTAATAACATGACTTGCCCCATCAATATCCATTCCTCGACTAAACAAATCACTAGCTACAACATATTGAAATTTCTGTTGTTTAATATCTTTATAGTTATTTTTTCTGGCTCTTGTTGAAAGTTTTGAATGTAAATTAATTACATTTCTATTTTGCATTAATAATTGTTTATAAATCTCATCAGCTTTTTTGGTTGTATTGGTAAAAATCAAACAGAAGTAAGGATTAACTTGATTCAAAATTGTTGCCAGGGCATGATTTTTATCAATGTCTTTAACCAAATAGTGTTCAATCTTGTTCATTAATAAATCTAAATGATTAAGATTAATAATTTCAACATTATGATAAATGTTTTTTAACTCATGATTTAAAACATCATGCAAGGTTGCACTCATTGCAATTTTGTAAATGTTTTCAAATGGTAATTTAGCAATTATTTTGTGAATTTGGGGATAAAAATTTAAATCCATTAACATGTCTGCTTCATCTAAAACAAATGTCTTCACATTACTAAAAATTGAATTAGGTAATTCTTTACTTACTTCTAAAAAACGTTGGGGGGTACAAATAATAATGTGTCCAGAATTAGTTTTGGCTTCATTAATAAGTTTATTGATGTCAATTCCACCAATTCATAAACTAATTTTTAAATTGTTGTCTTTAGTTTTAAACATTTGTAAAACACTATTAACTTGTCTAGCTAATTCTCTAGTTGGACAAACAATAATAGCCTGATATTTTTTTGCATTTAAATCTAATGACTGCAAAATTGGTAAAACATAAGCCAATGTTTTACCAGTCCCTGTTGGGCTAATACCAACAATATTTTTCTTACAATTAAACAATTTCAATGATTGTTCTTGAATTGGTGTTCATTGTTTAATGTTGTTATTATTTAAAATGTTAATAATTCATGGATGTAAATTAAATGTATTCATAGATTAGATTATAAAATTAACAATTAAAAAATCTATTCAATTTAATGAATAGATTTTAATTTTAAAATGGTGGAGACTATGGGAGTCAAACCCACGACCTTCTGAGTGCAAATCAGATGCTCTATCAACTGAGCTAAGTCCCCAAGTGGTGGAAGTAAGTGGGCTCGAACCACCGACCTCACCCTTATCAGGGGTGTGCTCTAACCAGCTGAGCTATACTTCCACATTAAGTATGTATAATATGAAACCTAAAATATTATACATAAATTTTTCTTAAATTATTAGAAGTGTCAAAAAATAATTAACGTTTCGTAAATTGTGGTGCACGTCTTGCCCCGTAAAGACCAAATTTCTTACGTTCTTTTACTCTAGCATCACGAGTAACTAAACCATATTGTCTTAAAATCTTTTTAAAATCAGGGTTAACTTCAATTAGTGCTCTTGCAATTCCTAATCTAATTGCTCCAGCTTGACCAGTAAAACCACCACCATAAACAGCAACTTGTACATCATATGATTTGCTTGTTTCAGTTACTGATAATGGTTGCATCATATCTTGAATTACTAGTTCATTGGGAAAGTATTCCATTGGAGTTTTCTTATTAACTAAAATTTTTCCTGTACCTGAAACTAAACGAACTTTAGCAACAGAACTTTTTCTTCTTCCTAAACCTTTGTATTCTGCTTTCGCCATTATTTATCCTTAAGCCTTTTTCAAATTTAATACTTGTGGTGATTGTGCTGCATGAGGGTGATTTTCACCTTCATAAATAAACAACTTTTTAATAATTTGTCTAGAAAGACGGTTTTGAGGCAACATACCTTTAACAGATCTACGAATAAGTTCAACAGGGTATTTAGCAAGCATTTCTTTACCTTTTCTTGCTCTCAAACCACCAATGTAGTGTGATGAATTGTATCAAATTTCATTTTCTGCTTTATTACCAGATAAACAAATATTTTGAGCATTGACAACAATTACAAAATCACCACCATCAACATTTGGTGTTCATGTTGGTTTGTTTTTACCACGCAAAATGTCTGCTAGTTGAACTGACAAACGACCTAGGATTAGGTCGGTGGCATCAACAACATACCAATTACGTGCTTTTTGAGCTGCCTCTTTTTTAAGCATTGTACTCTTTTGCATTAGAGTAAATCTCCTTATATATCAATTGGCTATTGAGGAAATTTTGATGTAACTAATTTATTATACATTAATTATTTTATTTATGCCTTTTAAAGTTTGCAATGATAATTTTACTTAGGAGTTTAAACTGTTTAACTAACATAAAAATATCTTAATTAAAGATGATAATAATTAATTTTATATTTGCTATCTGTCAATAATCAATTCAATCTTTAATTTCTAATGTTATAAAAATTCATAATTAAGTGAAATATTTTATGCAATAAACAAAAATGAGCTAGTATTTGTAGCTCATTTTTTTTAGATTTTAGTATTCTTTGTCTAACATTTCTTGCCCGTAACGAACAATACTTTCGCTATCTTCTAATCCTGTTCCAGCTGGAATTAGGTTACCTAAAATAACATTTTCCTTCAAGCCTAACAAATTATCAACTTGGACTTTGGCTGCAGCATCTGTCAAAATCTTTTTTGTATCTTGGAATGATGCTGCTGATAAGAATGAACCAGATAAAGCAGGTGCATTGTCAAGTCCAAACACTTGATCAGTAATCATAGGTGGAACTTTACCATTCTTAATAAGTTCTTGACAAATTTGCTTAAACTTATTAATATCAATAATTTCCCCAACTGATAAATTTGAATCACCAGGATTAACAACTGTTACTTTATTAGTTAATTGACGAACAATAACTTCAATGTATTTATCAGAAATTTCGATCCCTTGTGCACGATATACTTTTTGCACTTCTTTTATTAGGTAATCTCTTACAACATTAATTCTTGCAACTTTTAGCAATTCATTAACATCAATTGATCCATCAGTTAATTTAGTTCCAGGAGTAACTTCGTCACCAACTTTAACTCTCAATGGAAGATCAATTGGAACAATGTAAGTAATTTCGTCAAGATTATTTTTGATTGTAATTGTGTGTGAATTACTTTCTAATTCAATACTTGTTACAACACCGCTAATTTCACTAATTTTAGCTTTTTCTCATGGTTTTGGTTGAATGCAATCAAATAATTGTTTTAGACGTTCAAAGCCTTGAGCAATATTGGAACCACCAGCAACACCACCAGTATGGAATGTTCTCATGGTTAATTGGGTACCAGGTTCACCAATTGATTGAGCTGCAATAACACCAATTGCAACACCTTTTTTAATTTCTTGATTTGTTGATAAATCTAATCCAAAACACTTTTGACAAATACCAAATTCGGATTCACAGTGAAGAGGAGATCTCACTTCAACTTCATTGATTCCTGAAGCAATAATTTGTTTTGCAATATCAGCAGTAATTAATTCATTAGCTTTAACAATCACTTTGCCATTATGTTTAATATCAAAAACTGAATTACGACCAAATATTCTGTCATACAATGGTTCGATAACAATGTGGTCTTTTGTGTCAACAATATCATGAACTTTTAGACCACGTCTTACACCACAGTCATACTCAGTAATGATAATTTCTTGAGTTGCATCAACTAATTTTCTAGTCATGTAACCAGATTTTGATGTTTTCATTGCTGTATCGGTCATACCTTTACGAGCACCATATGATGAATTGAAATATTCAGAAACAGTTAAACCTTCGATGAATGAGTGTTTAATTGGAATTTCAATTGTATCTTTAATGACTTTGGATTTACGTTTTTGATCATAGTTATATGACTTAGACATCAATCCACGCATTCCAGCTAACTGAGTGAAGTTAGATGTGTTACCACGGGCACCTGAATCTGCCATTACAACAATTGAATTTTCTTTTAATTCTTTTGTTTTTACTAATTTTGAAATATCATCAGTTACTCTATCTTTAACATTATTTCAAAGTTCAACAACTTTTGTATAACGTTCATCTTCATTTAATCAACCTTTTTCAGCAAATGATTTAATTTCAAGTACTTTCTTATCAACATCTTTGAAGTAGTCATACTTTTGATTGTAAGTAGGTACATCAAATGCAGAAATAGATGTTGCACTAATCATTGAGTAGTAGAAACCTAATGATTTTATTTTATCCATAACTTGTGGAACAATTGATTCATCATTATTGTATTGATGATACAACTCATTAATAATTGTTGATAAAACTTTTTTATCAAATGAATTGTATAGTTCATGCTGAGCAATTGCTTCCTTAACATTTTGACCTCTAGGAACTACCATGCTAGCCGTTGGACCACCTAAATCTTTTGGTGAATTAATGTAAACAAAATCATTAGGTAAATTGTCATTAAAAATTACTTTTCCAGGTGTAGTAATTAAAATTCCTTCTAAACCTTTTTCTTTAAAACCTTTATTTGGATATACATTAGTACTAATACCAATTAAAGAATGAATTCCAACCTTTTTATCATTAAGCGCACGTCTAACTTCATCTTGATCATAGAAAATTAAACCTTCACCTAGACCATTCTTAACTTCTTTAGAAATGTAATAAATACCCAATACCATGTCTTGTGTAGGAGCAATGATTGGTTTACCATCTTTTGGACCTAAGATGTGTCATGATGCTAACATAATTGATCTAGCTTCAGCAATAGCTTCTTTACCTAATGGAACGTGCACTGCCATTTGGTCACCATCGAAGTCAGCATTAAATGCTGTTGTTACTAATGGGTGTAGACGAATTGCTTTACCATCAACCATTTTAACTTCAAATGATTGAATTCCTAATCTATGTAGTGTTGGTGCACGGTTTAATAATACCGGTCTAGATTTAATAACCTTTTCAACAATTGGTCAAATTACATTATCTTGACGAGTAATTAAAGCTTCGGCTTGTTTAATTGATGTAACATGTGGTATTACTTCATTGCCATTATCATCAAATTTACGAATTAATTCATGAATGATGAATGGCTTGAATAACTTCAAGATCATATTTACTGGAATACCAACTTCATACATTTTTAATTCTGGACCAATAACAATAACTGAACGCCCTGAATAGTCAACACGTTTACCTAATAAATTTTGTCTAAATAAACCTTGTTTACCTTTCAAGTGATTACTTAATGATTTTAATGGTCTGCGGTCACGACCGACAACAGGTTTTTTTCTTGATGAATTATCAAATAATGCATCAACAGCTTCTTGTAACATACGACGTTCGTTATTCATTAAAATATCTGGTGCATATTCTTGAGATAATTTTTTTAAACGTTGGTTACGAATAATGATTTTTCTATAGAAGTTATTAATATCGCTAGTTGTGAATCTACCACCATCTAATTGAATGATTGGTCTAGTATCAGGTGGTGTAACTGGAATTGCATCTAAAATCATTCATTCTGGACGATTGTTAGATTGTCTAAATCATTTAATAATTTCTAAACGACTTAATAATTTTCTTGCCTTTGGATTTGTCAAATCATCAAAATCTTTAAGTGCTAAATTAATTTTTTTATACTCTTCTTCAAAATTAATATTTTTTAACAATTCATAAATAGCTTGTGCACCAACACCAAACTTGATATTTGTGTATTTAGTTATGAATTTAAAAACCTCTTGAATTGAGAATGGTAGATTTTTTTCAGCCAAGATTAAATCATAAGTTACAGCTCTCTTATAATCAAAGTCATCACGACCTTTAGATGATTTAATTTGTTCTTGGATATCTTTTAAAATCCGACGTAACTTATTTCTGATTTTAGTATTATTTTTTGGACTTGATAAATCAACAATTTCCTTCAATTCAAAGATTTTTTCACCATTGAATTTATAGTTACCTTCATCCAAGATAATGTAATTAACAAAATAAACAACTTGTTCAACTTCTTTGTAAGAAATGTCTAATAACAATGAAATCTTAGAAGGATTAGGTAATTCTTTTGTCATTCAAATGTGTGCAACAGGACATGCTAATTCAATGTGGCCCATTCTTTCTCTACGCACAATTGAATCTGTGATATCTACACCACATTTATCACATTTTTTGCCTTTGAATTTTACTTTTTTATATTTTCCACAAGCACATTCATAATTTTTTACAGGACCAAAAATGGCTTCATCAAATAAACCACCTGGCTCTGGTTTTAAAGTTTTATAGTTGATAGTTTCAGATTTGGTAACTTCACCATGTGATCAAGATCTAATTCTTTCTGGCGAAGCAATTCCAATTTTTAAAGCTTTAATATTAGATTGTTTGTTTGGATTATTCATATCTACTTACCTGCTCCTATCACTTATTAAAATGCTTCATCTTCATATTCATCATCAAAGTTCATTTCTTCTTGTGCTAATGCTTTAGAAAGAGTATTTAATTCTTCCAATTCATTAACATCATCATGAACCTCATGACTAATATATTTATTCATGTCAACTTCATTATTATTTTTATCGATTACTTCTAGATAAATTCCTAAACCTTGTAATTGCTTTGTTAATAATTTAAATGATTCTGGAATTCCACCTGATGGAATCTCTTTTCCCTTAATAATTGAACTATATGTTAAATTACGACCTCTAACATCATCAGATTTAATTGTAAGAATTTCATGTAGGTTGTGAGCTGCACCATATGCTTCAAGTGCTCAAACTTCCATTTCACCAAATCTTTGCCCACCATTTTGAGATTTACCACCAAGAGGTTGTTGAGTAATTTTAGAATATGGTCCAACTGATCTAGCATGAATCTTGTCATCAACCATGTGGTCAAGCTTTAACATATACATTACACCAACAGCAATATCACCATCAAAATATTCACCAGTTTTGCCATCTCTTAACTTGAATTTACCTTTAGTTTTGATTGGATCAATTCCTGCTTCAAGCATAATTTCATTTAAGTCTTTATTATTGACACCTTCAAAGACAGGAGTGGCAATTTTATAACCAATGTCATCAAAGGATAAACCAAGTTTATTAAGAGTAATAAGTAAATCTGAAGTTTTTGTTTTAACTAATAAATCATCATATGATTCGGGCTTAATGCTATCAATTAAATGATTAATTTCATTATAAAGGGCATTAGCTATTGTTTCTCTTAAACCATAAACTTCTACAAATTTACTTGCACCTTGGTTTTCATAGACATATTTCAATAATTCTTTTTTACCTAATTCTCTGGCAGCTAAACCTAAATGAATTTCTAGAATTTGTCCAATATTCATCCGGCTAGGCACACCTAATGGATTTAACAAGATATCAAGTGGAGTACCATCATCTAAATACGGCATATCTTCAATAGCTACAATATTGGAAACAATACCTTTGTTTCCGTGACGACCAGCCATTTTGTCACCAACTTGAATTTTACGTTTTTGTACAACATAAACTTTTACTACTTCAATAACATCATCGCCCAAATCAGTAGACTCATCTGAATTAGTAAATCTTTTAACGGCAGCAACAATTCCTTCACCACCATGGGGAACTTTAAGTGAAGAATCTTTAAATTTCTTAGTTTTGTCACCAAAAATTGATTGTAATAATTTTTCTTCAGGTGATAAATCAACTTGCCCACGAGGTGTAATTTTACCGACTAAAACATCACCTTCTTTTACATCAGCACCAACCATGATGATTCCATTTGGATCTAAGAAACGTTTAGCACTATCAGCAACATTTGGCATATCTCTAGTGATTTCTTCGTCACCATTCTTAGTCGATAAACATTGTAATGTATATTCATCAACATGAATTGATGTATATGTGTCATCTTGAACTAAACGTTTTGATAAAACAATGGCATCTTCAAAGTTGTAACCATTTCATGTTGTAAAACCTACTAATGCATTACATCCTAATGATAGTTCACCATTTTGCATTGCTGGGCCACTACATAAACTATCACCAACTTGAACTTTTTCACCTTTTTCAACAATTGGTGTTTGATTAATACAAGTGTTTTGGTTAGATTTTCTAAATTTTACAAAACTCTTAGTGTGCTCTTTACCATTTTCATCTTCAATTGTAATTTTAGTACCATCAACTTCTTTAACAGTACCATTAAAATTACTAATCATTCCCATCCCAGAGTCATGAGCAATTTTATATTCACTACCAGTACCCACTCATGGTGCATATGGTTTAACCAATGGAACTGCTTGACGTTGCATATTTGCACCCATCAATGCACGGTTAGCATCATCATTTTCTAAGAAGGGGATTACAGAAGCTGCAACAGAAACAACTTGTTTTGGTAACACATCAACATAGTCCAATAAAGTTGGTTCATATAAATTTGATGAGCCACGATATCTAGCAACAACTCTTTCATCAAGAATCTTATTATTTTCATCTAACTTAAGATTTGACTCACCAATGATGTAATTATCGTCTTGCAAAGGAGTTAATCATTTTATTTCATCAGTTACAACACCATCTTTTACAACTCTATAAGGTGTAGAAATAAAACCATTTTCATCAACTTTACTAAACGAAGCTAATGAAACAATCAAACCAATGTTCATACCTTCAGGTGTCTCAATTGGACAAATTCTTCCATAATGAGAATAGTGAACATCACGAATGTCTAAGTTTGGGTCTTCCCGAGAAATCCCACCTGGCCCCATGGCACTAACACGACGTTTATTCGTTAATTCAGAAAGTGGATTTTGTTGGTCAATGAATTGGATTAATTGATAACTATTAAAAAAGTCTTTCAAGATAATTTGAAAAGGTTTTGTATTAACAACTGATTTAACTGTTAAATTGCTTCTTCTTTTTTCAATAGCTTCATCTTCTTCTGGATTATCAGTGTTATTTCCATCACAAATCGCTAATTTTTCTTGCACGCTCTTTTCTATTCTAAGCATTGCTGTTTGTAAGCGATTTCTCAATTGTTCATGAATCAATTTCAATCTCTTATTACCTAAGTGATCAATATCATCAAATGAGCCAATATCATTTTGCAAGTTATAAGCATATGAAATAGTTGTGATCATATCTGAAATTGTTAATGTGTTAGAAAAATCAAATGAACCTAACCCAACAATTGACATTTCAGAATTTTCATTGTCATTATCAGCTAAAACTTTAATTTTTTCATAATAAATTGATGAAAATTGATTTTTTTCTTGTTCATTAATTTCATTAAAGTCAATAAATGAATTTTGAATTTTTAACTTTTTATTTAGCTTTAACTGCTTAGCAACTGATTTATTTTTAATAATATCAATGTGTTCTTTAGATAATAAAGTACCTTTTGCAATTAATAAATTGTCATTAACATCAAAAATATCTTCAGCTAAGATTTTTTGGTATAAACGATCAGATAATTTTAACTTATGGTTAAGCTTATATCTTCCTGCTGAACTTAAATCATAGTAACGACTATTAAATAAATGAAGATTCAACAATGCTTGGAAACACATCTTGTCATCTTTAACATTGTTTTCCAATGATTTAGGATTTAAACCTAATTCAGCACTAACATCTTTGGCTGCTTTTTCAGTAATGATTTGGGTGTATAAATCTTTAATTTTTTCATTATTTGCTTTAATTTTTTTAATAGCATCTTGTGAATCATTTTTAGTTTCTTTCAAGATTCCATTTTCTTCTTCTAAGCAAATTAATTCATAAATTAATCTTCTTAACTTTCTTTCAATATATGCACCCTTATGTAGAATAACATCTTGTGACTCGCCACTTTGCTTTTCATTAGATAATTCTCTATATAGAGCTTGTGTATCATTAAAAGTTAAGATTTCATTGACATTGTATTTTTCTTGATTTAAAGTATTAATAATTAGTGGTTCATTACTATAGATTTCTTTAATTTCATCTTCAGATAATCCATAACCCTTCAATAATGTTGTTGCTAAAAACATTGCAACAGTTTCACCTGAGGAATTTCTTGCAATAATTTGAATAACTCTATCCTGTTCTTTGTTAGTTGTTGGAACATAAACCAACATTAAAGAACCTTTATATGGTAAAAGTTCACAAATATTACCTTGAATAATTCTTTTTCTTGAATTATTTAGTTTAATTTGTGATTTATTTAAAACATACATTCCAGGTGAACGAATAATTTGAGCAATAACAAATTTTTCAATTCCATTGACAATAAAAGTGCCTTTATCAGTCATTAATGGAATATTTCCAAAAAATACGCCTTTACTTGAATTTGAAGATTTAGCTTTTTTAACTTCACCAGTTTCATTGTTAATTAACTCAAGATCAGCATACAATGGTGCATCATATGTTTTTGATTCATCACGACATAATTCTTCAGATTTGCGTGGTTTGCCCAAATCAATTTTGTTGATTTTAATAGTGTATTTATTTTGAGGAGATTCAATTGGAAAAATACCTTCTACCAATTTTTTTAGCTCTTCATTAATAAATTTATTGAATGAGCCTTTTTGAGTTTCTAATAAATCAGGTCACTCAAAATTTGTTTTAATTTTTGAATAATCACGACGTGATACTTTTTTAGAATATTGGTGATTATAAAAGTTATTGTGCATAGTTACCTCAACTTAAAATTTAGGGGTTTTGATAAAAAATACTTTTTAACAACAATAATTTTTGATTATATCAAAAAATGTGGTAATAGTAAAACCTACTTTTTTGTTAATAAATACAAGTTATTTGGAGTATTTTTAGTAATGAAATTTATGTTTTTGTAAAGAGTGAATTTTGAGGGTTTTTGAAATTCTTGGGGATCTAAATAAAAATGTTTATTAAGTAAAATATTGCTAATTTGACGAATTTCTATTTCACTAAAACCTTTTAATAAAATATTGGGGTTTTCCAAAGTTTTATTATTAATTTTTTTAATTATTCTTTTAATAAGTTTGGTTTGAAAATATAGGGCTGAAAAATTAATTTCATGACTAAATTTAAATTCAGCATAATTTGTAATTTTTTTCATAACTTCAATTGCATTAATTGGATTTAATCCAGCAGCTGATTCAGATGATAACATTGTGGCATCAGAACATGATTTTGTCGCATAATAACAATCTGTGACTTCTGCTCTTGTTGGTAACATTTTAGTTTCTAAAGAATCCAACATCTGTGTAGCAACAATGCTAATCTTGTTATATTTATTACATAAATTAATGATTTCATCTTGAATAAATGGTACTTTTTCATAACCTATTTCTAAAGATAAATCACCTCTTGCCACCATAATCCCATCGGTGTTTTCAACTAATGATGACAAATTTGTGACTGCTTCAGGTGTTTCGATTTTACAAATGATTTTAATATCAGATTCAGGATTAACTTCATTAATAATTTTTAAGACGCTTTTTAGTTCATCGATGTTACTAATGAAAGATAGAGCTAAATAGTCAACATTTTGTTTGGCTGCTCACTGGATAGTTACAATATCATAATCGCTCAGAAATGGCAGTGAATACTTTTTATTAAATAAATTGACACGCTTATTACTAGTAATTAAATAATTATTTGTCAAGGATACTGTGGTGATTTCATTTTTATCTTTACTAATAGACTTGACTTTTAAAACTAATTTACCATCATCAATCAATATTTCATCATCAATTTTTAAATCATTAGCTAAATTATATGAACCACTACCATCGCCAACAGAAAAACTATTTTTATTACCAATGATCTTTTTATTAGTGATCAATTTAATAATTTGACCACTATTAATTAAGTTTTCGGAATTCACTTTTTTTTGAATTTCGCCAACTCTAATTTCAGGACCTTTTGTGTCAATCATTATTCCTATAACTAGTCCTGTTGTTTTCATTAGGTTACGAAATTGTTGCAAACGATAACTATGATTTACCAATGAGTCATGTGACATATTAAAACGAATGACGTTAACACCAGAATGATAAAGTTGTTTATAAAACTTTACCTGATTACTAGTGAGTTTAGTCGGTTTATTAGAAAAATCTCAAGCAAATTCTTTATCTAAACTTGGCCCATATGTGGCAATTAATTTTGTGCGAGCAAAATTTTCCATTACCCTTTACTCTCCTGAATATTTAATGTTTGATATGACTTAGCTAACAATTCATTGTTTTCTTGACAAATTGCAACATTACTTTTATTTTGTACAATTTGTTCAATTGCAAGGCTTGCCATCTTTTGAGCAGTAGATAAATCATAAGATTGGACCAATGCGCCACGTTGAGAGTAACCCAAAACATTTCAACGTACTTGGCACAAAATCTTGTTTTGCAATCTTTCAATAATTAATTGTTTCTCTTCATTAGAGTAAACATATTCAGAAACAATTACAATTCCATAATGATTTTTTTTATACCACTCATCAATTGAATCCACAATTGCTGTCACACTTAGTTTATGCTCATGAGTCAAAACTAAAGTGGGGTTAATTTGTTTGCTAGCAGCATTTGCTAAATCACTGCAATAGCGACCCATCACTTCTAAAAAAACAATATTTTTATGGCTTCTAAATGTGGAGCGTAATTTTTCTGCTTGAATAACAATTTCTTGCGTAGCAGATGCAAAGCCTAAACTATAATCAGAAAAATTAATATCATTATCGATTGAAGCAGGAATAAAAATTGTTTTTATTTCCGATTTTAATAGTTGCACTCCCAAATAACTGCCATTACCACCAATAACAATTAAATAATCGATTTGATGTTGTTTTAAATTATTAATCGCTAATACATAATCATGCATAAATCTTTTGGAACGAGATGAATAAATAAAACTGCCAGCCTGAGTTAAATATTCATCATATTTATTTTCATCATCAACTACTAAAAACTTGTTATCTAATAATCCTTCATATCCGTCTTCAATTAAATAAATTTCATAATTTTGCTGCATGCCATAATGAATAAGATTAATTATTGCAGCATTCATTCCTGGAGCATCACCACCAGAGGTTAAAATTGCAATTTTCATCATCGCTCCTATTTAATAGAATCGGGTTTTTTTAAGCTTACAATTGTTTGATCAATATAAATTAACCGATTATATTTTGCTAATCTTTCGCTTCTAGACATGCTGCCAGTTTTAATTTGCTGAGAATTAGTAGCTAAACAGAAATCAGCAATAAAATCATCCTCAGTTTCACCAGATCGATGAGAAACAATTGTTTTTAAGTTATTTTTCTTAGCAAGTAAAATTGTGTCAATACATTCTGATAAAGTGCCAATTTGGTTCAATTTAATTAAAATTGCATTTGTCGCCTTTTGTGCAATACCTTTTTTTAACAAATCAACATTTGTACAATATAAATCATCTCCAATAATTTGTAACTTTTCACCTACATCATTATTCAATTGTTGAAAACCTTTTCAATCATTTTCATCAAATGGATCTTCGATTGAAATAATTGGATAATGTTTACAAAGTTTTTTATACCAATTAATCATTTGCTCAGTTGATAAAACTTGTTTGATTCCATTAATACTAACATAATAGTTACTATTAGAATAAAATTCACTAGCAGCAACATCTAACGCTAAACAAACATCAATGCCTGGTTTATAACCTGCTGCATTAATTGATTGAATCAATAAATCTAAAACCGCCTCAATAGTTGGCAAGTCTAAACTAAATCCACCTTCATCACCTTTAGCTGTGGAAATATTTTGTGCTTTTAATATTTTTTGCAAACTTAAAAAGCATTCACTAGCGACTTGCATTGTTTTATTTCAAGTTGGTTGGTTAATAGGAACAATAAGAAATTCCTGAAAATCCAAATTATTATTGCTGTGTTGACCACCATTAATCACATTGATTAGCGGAATTGGAAAATAATATTCATTGTTGTTGTCATTGAGAACATAATGACGAAGATATTTAAAAAGTGGTAATTTTTTAGCTTCAGAGCAAGCTTTACAATAAGCTAAAGAAACTGCTAGAATTGCATTTGCGCCTAATTGTGATTTATTGTTGGTACCATCTAATTCAATTAATAATTTATCTAATTCTTGCTGCTTATCACTTGGAAAACCAATAATTTTTGGTGCAATAACTTTATTGATATTATTAATTGCTAAATTAACACCCTTACCCATTCATTCATGATTATTCTTATCTCTTAATTCTAATGCTTCCTTGCTGCCAGTACTAGCACCACTTGGTACTTTTGCTAGCCCAACATGTTGATTATCAATTGTGATTTCACACGCAACGGTTGGTAGCCCTCTTGAATCATAAATAGAAAATGCAACAACTCTTGTAATTTTCATTAATTCTAATTCCTTTCCTTAAATAAAAAACAATCTTTTACTTGATAAAAGATTATTTTATTTAATTAATCAATTTCTAGATTTTTAAAGATTTCATCCAACTCTTTGTCTGGAATTGTAATTGTTTGTTTTTTATCTTTTCTTGTTGTTTTACTGTTATTCTTAGCTTGGGCTTTATTTAAAGCGGTTCTAATTTTACTATTAGCAATTTTTTGTTTATTAATCTCTGCTTTTTGTTTAACTAATTCTTCCAATTGCTTCTTGATTTCATTATTTTTAGAAATCATTGTTTCTAATTCTTCTTGAGAAATTAAACCTAATTTCTTTTCTTGATCAACTTTTTCCAAGTTAATTTCATGTAAATCTTTTAGTAATTCACTCTCTTTATCCAAAAGTTCTTTCTTAGTTTTATTAATTTGTTTACGGTAATCTTGTTTTTCTTTTAATTTTTGTTGAATTTGTACAAATCTTTGCTTATTAAAAGAAAGATTGATTTTTAATCCATTAGAAACAACATAAGACACAACATAAGCAAGGATTGCTAAACCAAAAAACATACTAAACAAAACAATTACTGCATAAATTCCATTTGAGAATGCAACTACACCTGTATTAAATGTTGTAAATGGTGTAAACATGAAGCTTACTGCATGCCTAGCAATAGTAGCTTGAAACTCAGCATTCAATATACCTGTTGTTAATTCAAGATTATTCAATTCCATTCCATTAATTGATGTAACTCCTAATTTATTCAAACCTAGAATGATACTTGCACGATCGCTTGAATTAACACTTTCTTGCAAAACTTGAGTTCAATAAAAATTCATTACTTTAGAAAAATTAGGTGGAATTAAAACAAAAATGAACATTAGGATGAAAACTAATAACAAACCCAAATAAATAATTGAATCAAAAGTTATTTTTTTAGTTTTACTTTTTTTATCCAGATTAATATATGCCTCTAAAATATTTTTTTTGTTAAATACTATTAACATTACTAAGAAAGTTATTGCCAAAATGTTTAGGATTAATAGTACAATTCCAGCCGGAGTAATACCAACATAATATTTAGTAAAATCACTATTATACTTGACAGAGTAAAATGCTGTTTGGTTTACATAATTTAGCTGTGAATGACCAGCCGTACTTGGAATCATTAACATCACAAACATAAAAATTGTCAAAAAGGCAAAAACAAAAAAAGCAATATTTCTTAGCAACAAAAAATTGTTGCTAAAGAAATTAGCCAACTTATTATTTTTAACTTCTAATTGTTGTTGATTAACTAATTCCATACTATTTTTTTCTAATTAAACTATACCCATCCATTTCCTTTGGAGGATTAATACCATAGACATATAGTATTGATGGTGCAATGTCTTGCAAAACACCATCAACTACAGATAGTTCATATCTATTGGATAAAACATAAAATGGCACCTTTGCAATACTATGAGTCTTCACAACGTCCTTATTACAATCAACCATTAAATCTGCGTTGCCATGATCAGATGTAATCAATAATGTACCATTAAATTTATCTACTACATTATTATATAATGTTGCACATTCTTTATCTAAAATTTCTATTGCTTGTTTGGTAGCTAGAAAATTTCCTGTGTGTCCAACCATATCAGCATTGGCATAATTTACAACAATAAAATCATATTTATCAAGATTATTGATAACTGAATTTGTAATTTCATATGCTGACATTTCAGGTTTTAAATCATATGTTGAAACTTTTGCAGAAGGAATTAAAATCTTCTTCTCATTTGGATAATCAACACTTTGACCTGCATCGAAAAAGAAGGTAACATGCGCAAATTTTTCAGTTTCAGCAACTCTTAACTGTTTAATATTGTGGTCATTTAACACGTCACCTAATGTATTTTTCATTGTTTGTTTATCAACAATAATAGCATCCAACTTAACATTGGGATATTCACACAAACCTATTAGTTTATTATTTTTTTCAGTAAATAATTCAATAATTTGTCTAATTCGATCAGCCCGATAATTTAAAAAGACAACTTCATCGTTTGGTTTAATTTGGTATTCAGGTTCAAAATGAGCTATTGGCATAATGAATTCATCATCAATATTATTTTGATATTGGTGGTGGACATAATCAATAAAACTATCATTAGTTATTGAATGCTCATTTTGTAACATTGCAGAAAAATATTGATTGGTACGTTCTCAATTTTTATCCCTATCCATTCCATAATAACGACCACCAATAGCAATGATTTTTGTTGTTGGTTGTAACTTAGGTAATAATTTCTCTAAATCATTAATAAACTCATGTCTTGATGTGTCGCGACCATCGCTTATTAAATATAATGCAATTTTTTTATTATGATTTTGAAAAAAATTAATTAATGCATCAAAATGTTTTAAATTTGAATGCACACAGCCAGATGAATATAATCCACATAAATGAATAACATTATCACTTTTTAAGCAATCTTGAACTCATTTTTGGTCTAATAAAAATTTATCAACTAATTCATCACTAATTAGTTTATTAAATCTCTCATTGATACCTAAAATTGTTCTTCCGCTACCAATAGTCATGTGTCCCAATTCAGAATTACCAAACTGATTTTTAGCAATTCCAACTGGTTCTTCTGAAGCAAAAAGTTTTGCATATTTTTTATTATTCAATGCGTCAAAAAAAGGTGTTCGAGCAGCATAAATAGCATTGGTGCTAACATCATTAGAACCAATACCAAAACCATCTAAAATTACTAGTACTACCTTTTGCTTATTTTCCATAAACTAATGTAATCATTTCTTCCATCTTATTAATATCTAAACTCTCTTTACCGACCAAGAATCCATCAATATTGTTAGCATTAAGAAAGTCTTTAATATTGTTAACATTAACACTGCCACCATACAAAATTACAAATTTATGATTGTACTTATTCATAAGTTCATTTTTTAAATGATCAATAATAATGTTCGCTTGTTGCACTGACATTGGATTATTAGTGCCAATAGCATAAATTGGCTCATAAGCTAAAACTACTTTGGATAAATTTATATGATCAACATTCAACAATAATTCATCTAATTGATTCATCAATTCATTTATCAATTCATTGTTGCTTGTAATCTCATTTTGATTGCCAAAACATAAATAAACATTTAAACCTAAACTTAATGCTTTATTAACATTTTTATTAACCCTGGGAATTGTTTGTTTAAAATACTCATATTCTTCTGAATGACCTAAAAGTACATTACCAATCCCTTCATCTTTTAGTTGCTCAAAACTAACAGATGAGGTAAAAGCACCATTACCCCATGACGAACCAGATTGGTTACCAAAATTAATCATAGGGTATTTGATTTTAGTTATCAATGTATACAAACTATTCAAAAAGAAAATAGTTTTATTATTTTTTAAATCAGAATTAGACTCATAAAAATTAGATAATTTTTCAAAATAAACTTGAAGTTCTTGTCAATTTTTATTAGTTTTAAAATTTGCTAGTAAATATTTCATTGCCAATTTTATATTTTTAGATATTCTTTAATAAACTCTACAATTTTATTTGACTCTTCTTGAAGTTTTTGAGTAAATGATAAGTCATATGTATGGTTATCATTTAATGCATATAAATTAGTATAAATTTTGAATTTTGGTTCAGTACCCGAAATTCTAAATTTTACTCATGAATCATTTTCAAAATGGTACTCCATTGCATCTGCATCCACATTAAAAATTTTTGACTTAATTTTACGATCACCAATTTTGGTTAAATCATTGTTCTTAAGTACATCTAACATGTTTAAGGCTTTATTCTTTCAATTTGTACCTTTAATAATAAGCGATGTTGTAGAACCATACCAATGACCATAAGTTGGATAAATTTCTTTTTCTAGAATATCAATTAAATTCATAAATTTAGCATTGTATGAGTTGATAATTTCTAGAATCAAAGCAGCAGTTTGGAATGAGTCTTTATCCCGATTAATTGTTGATGGTAGTGCACCAATTGCCTCTTCAAAACCATTAATATAAAACTCATTCTTTTTTAGTTTGTTTATTTGGTCTCCAACCCATTTGAAACCTGTTGGTGTTCTTATGATCTTGCCATTAAATGGTTTAATTATTCTATCAATTAAATTTGTAGAAATGTATGTACTAACAACAACTGGTGTTTTTTTAGTGTGTTTAAATTTTTGTAACTTATAGTATGTCTCGATGATTCCTGCTTGATTGCCATTTAAAAAGACTCACTCATCATCTTTTTTAATAGCAATGGCCAAACGGTCAGCATCTGGATCTGAAGCTAGCACAATGTTGACATTCAGTGTATCTGCTAAAATAATTGCTGCATCTAATGAACATTCATCTTCAGGATTGCATATTGGAGCATGAGTAAAATTTGGGTCAGGATAATTTTGTGTCGGCACATCAATACAAATATATCCTAATTTATTTAAAAAATTAGACATATAGTATGATGCAGTGCCATGCATTGATGAATAAACTAATTTTAGGTATTTTTTATTAACTTTTGTATTAGGTAAGCTTTTAAAAACATCTATAAAATACCTTTTAATTTCTAATTCACTAATATATTTAGGTGTGAAATTAATTTTAATATTTTTATTTAATGCATCTTCTCAAGTTGGTAAAAATTCAATAATCTTATCTGCATCATCAGGTAATAATTGTGAGCCAGTTTGATCATAACATTTAAAGCCATTGTATTCTTTGGGGTTATGACTTGCTGTGATATTAATTCCACCTTGCAATTTCATTTCTTTAATAAGATAAGATGCAATTGGTGTTGGCAATAGATCATTATTTTTATTTATTACTGGTTTAATTCCATATTCTTCTAAGGCTGTACAAACAATTTTAGTAAAAAAACCTCCATTGTAACGATTATCATGTACAACTAACACTTTTGGAGTTGATTTTTTTGGAAATTTATAACGAATAAACTTTGCATAGCCAACTGCTAATTGATAATATGTTTTTTCATTTAAATAGTGATTGCCAGGACCAACTTTGGCACGATAACCTGCTGTACCAAATTTGATCGGATTAGAATTGAAAGCAATGCCAATTTCTTCATGTGACATTTCCTTCATCAAATCCTTAGTTTTTTTATCAATGCTAGAATTTTTTAATCATGCATTAAAAATCTTATTTTCCATAGATTAATTTACCAAGTCTTTTTTAGATCACATCATTGGAAGTAATTCAAACAATTTAGTGGTTTTAAACTCACCACTCAAGTTGAAAAAAGTTATCAAAGTATTCTCATCAGAGAATTGAATAAGCACTTGTCTACATGCACCACATGGTGTACCAAAATCGTGATTTGAATCAGTTAATAAGTAAATATGCTCTAAATATTTTGCCCCACTTGTCAAAGCACTAAAAACAGCATTTCTCTCACCACAAATACCAAGATTAAGCACATCAGGTTCAATATTAACACCAACAAATTCGCCACAATCAGTTTTTAATAAGCAAGCTACCTTGTAATTTGAAAATGGTGCTATGGCATTATTTTGTAAAGCTTTTAATTGATTAAAAATTTTATCCATGAATATAATTTCCAAACTCTATTATTACTAGGTAATAATAGATTATATAACCTTTTAAATTTCTTTACTAGATTTTATTGTTAAAATTTTAGATCCATTATTGTTAAAAACTAATGTATCTTCAATTCTGACTCCACCTAATCCGGGCACATAAATTCCTGGCTCAATTGTAAAAACTGTGCCGTTTTCAATTACATCTTGGCTTTTAGGGCTTAAATTAGGGTGCTCATGAACTTCTAAACCTACACCATGACCAAGGGCATGCTTGAAATATCCACCATAACCAGCACTAGAAATAATTGTGCGAGCAATATCATCTATTTTGCTACCTGAAATTCCATTAACTAATGCATTAATTGCGGCTTGTTGGGCCTTATAAACAACATCCCAAATCTTTATAAGTTCAGGATGAGTTTTATTTTTGTTACCAACAATAAATGATCTTGTAATGTCTGAACAATAATTATCATAAACACAACCAATATCAATCATTACCATATCACCATCTTCAATAATTTTATTTGTTGGTCGATGATGTGGTGAAGCTGTGTTTATTCCACTAGCAACAATTGTGTCAAATGAATTTTTTTCAGCACCCATTTTTAGCATTGTAATATCAATCATTCTTGCTATTTCAATTTCTGTTTTGCCAATTAGTGTTTCTTGTTTAATTGTTTCAATGGTCAATGCAGCAATGTCTGCTGCTATTTGTAGTTTTTGAATGTCATCAAATGATTTAATACTTCGTAATTGCGAAGTATTAGAAATTTTTATACAATCTTGAGGAAATAACTTGCCCAATAACAGATAATCATTTAAAGTTAAATAATCTTGTTCAATGATACATTTATTAATTTTTAAATCTTTAATAATTGTGTCTAAACAATCCAATAATGAATTGTTCAAAACCCTTATTTCATCCACATTATGACAACTAGATTGTGCTTCTAAAAAATAACGACTATCAGTAATAAAAATGCTTTTACCTAATTTATTAACAAATAAAAAACCAAATGATGAACTAAAACTTGTATACCAATAACGATTTATTGGTGAAACAAAACATATCCCATCACATTGGTTATTATTTATAAAATCAATAACAATATCTGTTATTCTCATTAACTATTTTTTAGCTTTAATTTCAGTATGACTTGTGGCTTTACGACAAGTATTGCAATACTTATTTAATGTAATCTTATCAGGAGTATTTTTTGCATTTTTCTTAGTTAAATAATTAATATTCTTGCAATCTACACATTGCATTCTAATTCCTCTTTTAACTGCCATTACCAAACCTCTTTTAAAACTGAAATACTAAAAATAACTATATTATTATAGCAAATAGATTTATTATTTTATTTATAAATATGAATAATATCCGAACTAAAACTAAAGTAATAAAAATAGGAAATCTGCAGATTGGAGGACAAAATAATGTTGTTATTCAATCTATGACTAACACTAAAACATCAGATATTAATAAAACATTAGAACAAATAAAGAGATTAAAAAATGCTGGTTGTGAGTTAGTTAGATTAGCAATTTTTGATGATGAAGATATCAATGCATTACCAGCAATTTTAGAAAAAAGTTTATTACCAATAGTTACTGATATTCATTTCAATTTTGAATATGCTATTAAATCAATTGAAATGGGTGTTAAAAAAATTAGACTAAATCCAGGTAATTTAGATGATCCTAAAAAATTAAAAATAATTTGTGAATTAGCTAATAAACATAATGTTGTAATTAGAGTTGGTGTTAATAGTGGATCATTACCAAGATGAGCACTGGATAAATATGGATATAGTGCCCAAGCAATGATTGAAACTGCCAAACATTATGTTAATTTACTTAATAGTTATGATTTTAATAACATTGTTATTTCAATAAAAGCCAGTGACCCATTGTTAATGATTGATGCATATGAATTAGCAAGTCAAAACTTTGACTATCCTTTGCATTTAGGTGTCACTGAGGCTGGTACATTACTAGATGGAACAATCAAATCAATTGCCGGTTTAACTCCCTTATTAGTTAAAGGCATTGGTGACACAATAAGAATTTCTTTAACTGAAGATCCAGTTAAAGAAATTGAAGTAGCTAGAAAATTGCTAAATACTCTAAAAATTAGAAATGATCTAGTTGATATTATTAGCTGCCCAACTTGTGGTAGATTAAATTTTGATATGATGCCATTGGTTGAGAAAGTAAAAGAATACACAAAACAAATGTTTTTCCCTTTAAAAATCTCTATTCTTGGTTGTTTTGTCAATGGAATTGGTGAGGGCAAAGAAGCAGACATTGGCGTGGCTGGAAGTTTAAAACAAGCAGTAATTTTTAAGAATGGGAAAATTCTAAAAACTGTCAAGGAAGATGAAGTTTTTAACGAACTAAAAATCTTAATTGATGAAGCATATCAAAATTGATTAGATAAAAATGACTAGTCTTGTCTAGATTTTTTAGCAATCTCTTGATCTAACATTTGAACAAATTCATCATAAACTAGCGAAAAAGAATCTTCAGACCCATATCTACGGTATGTAATCATATTGAAATTTTTCATTTCTTCGTCACCAATAATTAATTGATAAGGGATTTTGGAAATTTGAGCATCTCTCATCCGTTTTGATAACCTTTCATTACGGTCATCAATTTCCACTCTAAATCCTGCAGTTCTTAATTTATCAAATAATTGTTGTGAAAAATATCCATGAAGTTCATTATTGACAGGCAAAATGATAATTTGTGTTGGTGCTAATCATAGGGGAAGAACACCTTTTGTTTGTTCTAATAACATTGCTAAATAACGTTCATATGTACCAATATGGCCTAAATGAACCATAACAGGACGAACAGATTGTCCATTTTCATCTTTATATTCCAATTCAAATCTTTCTGGAAGCAAGAAATCTAGTTGAATTGTACTAACTGTAACAATGTGCCCCAAAGCTGTTTTAACTTGAAAATCAATTTTTGGACCATAAAAGGCTGCCTCACCTACAGCTTCATGATATTCAATATTATAGAATTGCAAAGCTTGTTTCAATTGCTCTTGTGATGACTCTCACATTTGTTTATTACCATGAAATTTTTCTTTGTCATTAGGATCTCAAACTGATAGGTCTACTCTTCAAATTTTTGAACCTAATCCTTCGTGAGCCTCTTTAATTGCTTGATAACATACTCCCACTTCTTGAGCGATTTGGTCAGGACGACAAAAAATATGGGTATCTTCTAGGATCATTTCTCTAACTCTTTCAAGTCCTGTTAACCCACCTGATGCTTCATACCGGTGAAGGTTAGAATGCTCACACAAACGAATTGGTAATTGACGATAAGAATGTAATGAATTTTTGTAAATTAAAATGTGGTGTGGACAAGTCATCGGTCTTAAAACCAAATTTTCATTATCCACTTGCATTGGTGGAAACATTGAATCTTTATAATGCTCTCAATGTCCACTAGTCTTATACAATTCTACTGAACCTAAGACTGGGGTCATAACAGGTTCAAATCCATATTTGTGTTGTAATTCATTAATATATTTTTGAATTTGATACTTAATTTTAGTTCCATTAGGTAATCAAATTGGCAAACCTTGACCTGCTAATGGATTAAAAGTAAATAGATTTAAATCCTTACCAATCTTTCTATGGTCTCTTTGTTTGCGATCTTCTAAGATTTCTAAATATTCTTTTAAATCATTTTCATTATCAAATGCAATTCCATAAATTCTATATAATTGGTCTTTATTGCTATCTCCTCTTCAATAACTACCAGCTAGATTTAATAATTTAAAAGCTTTAATTTTACTTGTTCTTTCTGTATGTGGTCCTGAACATAAATCTGTAAAATCACCACAAGTGTAAAAAGTGATGTCTTCATTTTCAGGAATTTCATTGATAATTTCTGTTTTAAATTTGTTATCTTTATAAAAATCTAATGCCTCTTGTCTGCTAACGACTTTTTTTGTAAATTCATGACCTGCAGCAATAATTTTTTTCATTTGTTTTTCAATTTTTGGTAAATCATTAATTGAAATAGGTGCTTTAGTTGCAAAATCATAATAAAAACCTTCTTCAATTGCAGGACCAATTGTTAGTTTTAAATCAGGATAAATCTTTTGTAAGCTAGCAGCAAGAACATGTGCTGCACTGTGATTCAATGTTGCATCAATTTTCATTATTATTTCCACATATTTTAATTTTTCTTTAATAATTTTACAATGATATCCATTGTAATTTTAGGATTTGCTTGGGCTTTAGTTTCCTTCATTACTAAACCAACTAAAAACTTTTCTACACGCTCTGGCCGTTCTACATATTGATTTATCATTTCAGGGTTCTGATTAATAAATGTTTCAATCATTTGAGTTAATAAATTAATATCCTTTATTTGTTCAAAACCATTGTTTTGAATAATCATCATTGTGTCTTGATTTGTAGTCATTAATTGTTCTAAAATGACCTTAGCTTGTTTGCCATTGATTTCTTGTTCATTTAACAATATAAGCATTTTTGCAATTGAAGACAATCTTGTTGGGGTTAAATGGTTATATTCATAGTTTAATTTTTTCAATCAACCCATGATATCTACACTTAATCAATTAAATGATAAAGTAGCCAAATTAGTTTGATTAGTCAATTCTTTATAAAGTTTGTATAACTCATAATCATTTAATAATAATTCGATATTGTCTTGACTTAACCCAAATTGTTGCAATTCTAAAACTAATTCGTTTAAATCTTTATTTTTTTGTTTTAAGATAGCATCATACTCGCTGTCTGTTAGTTGAATTGTCACAATATTAGGTTCATGAATATAGTGATAATTAGTTGCATTGCTTTTATGCCTCATGAAAATAGTTGTTTGACTAGTTTCATCAAATCTTCTTGTTTCTTGTTCTACAGTTTCGTCTTGTAAGATAATTGCTGTTTGTCTTTGAATTTCATAATTAATTGCTTTGACAACATTATTAATCGAATTAATATTCTTAATTTCTACTTTATTATTAAAACTTTTTTGCCCATATGGTCTTAATGAAATATTAACATCTGCCCGAAGTGAACCATCCTCTAATTTGGCATCAGAAATTTCATTAAAACGTAAAATTCTGATAAGATTTTTCAAATATTCAGCTGCTTCTTGAGCACTACTAATGACTGGATCAGTCACAATTTCAATTAGTGGACAACCACACCGGTTGTAGTCAAGTAAAATGGCATCATTTTTAACAATTTGCTTAGCAGTATCTTCTTCTAAGTGCATTCTTTGGACACTAATATTCTTTGTCCCTTGATTAGTTTCAATTGTGATTTGGCCATTTTCAGCAAGGGGATAGTACTGTTGAGTAATTTGATAACCTTTAGGCAAATCAGAGTAATAATAGTTTTTGCGATCAAACTGAATGTTTTGATAATTAGCAGTGGCTTTTAGGGCCTTGGCTAACCATAAACCTTTTTTAATTGCTTCAGGATTAGGATGTGGTAATATCCCTGGTAACCCTAAATCAATTTCATTAACTAAAGTATTAGGTAAACCATAATGACTATTTAATGAACGAGAAAACATCTTGGTTTTAGTGTTTAAAACCACATGTACTTCAATGCCAATAATAACTTCTAAATTATTCATTATAGTATCCCTTGTTTTTAATAAAATCTTCTAAGTTGTAAGCAATTTCTAAAAGTTTGGCATCACTAAACTTGGCACTTGTTATATTAATACCAATCGCATCTACATGTTCATTACTAGTTAATGGAATGGTAATTGATGGCAATCCAGCAAAGTTGGCTAAAAGTAGTGTATCATCGCATTCATTTGCTTTATATTGCTTTGTAGTAGTGTCTTGTATACTAGGTGCATATGATGAAGCAGATGGAATGACAATAGCATCATATTGTTGTAATAATTCATTAACTTTATTAACAATAATTCTTCTAATTTTTTGTGTATTCTCATAGATACACAAAAAATCATTATCATTTAACACTAAACTATTGATCAAATAACGATTTTTAACTTCATGACCAAATTGTGATCTAGTTTTAAACGCAAGGTCTTGGTAGTTAGAATATGAAATATTTTTACCACCAAATGTAATCCCATTTACATTATTTCAATTGGTAAAACCTTCTAAGTAACTTGTCGTCATATAAATAGGCATTAATATTTTTAATAAATTTTCATCAAATGATTCAACAATGATTTCATGTTTGGTTTTTAAATCAGATATAAATTTATTAAATTGTTTTTGGATGGCATTATTTGCCCTACTTACGACATTATCAAAAACTAAAAATTTAAATTTTTTATCATTCAATTTTAAGTCTTGATAAAAGTAATTATCAGTAATATGGATTGAAGTTAAATCAAATTTATCTTGTCCCTTAATCACATCAATACCAATTGCCACATCAATTACGCTATTTGCTAAAACACCAATATGGTCTAAACTACTAGCATATGGTGTGACACCATATCTACTCACTAGACCATAAGATGGTTTATAGCCTACTATCCCTAAAAAAGATGCGGGGTGACGAATTGAATCACCAGTATCACTACCAATTGCCACATCACAAAGTCCAAGTTTAATCGCTGCTGCACTGCCAGATGATGACCCACCTGTAATTCTCGTATGGTCCATCGGGTTTTTAACAATTCCAAATGCTGAACAAAGTCCAGTGCCAGCATGACCAAATTCATCTAAATTAACCTTACCTAAAATAATTGCATCGTGATCATTAATTTTATTAACAATTGTGGCATTGAATGGTGAAACAAAATCTTTGCAAACTAAACTGCCACTAGTTGTAATTGAACCTTTAACATTAACATTATCTTTTAATAAAAATGTCATTCCCGCAAATATATCCTTGATGTCTTTTCTTGCATCAAGGCTTTTTGCATTTTGTAAGGCACTTTCCCCCATTAATTCCAAAACAATATTATCTTGATTTTTAATACTTTGCTTACAAAGTAATAGTTTATTTTCAATAAGTTGAGAATATGTTATTTCATGATTTTTAACTTTTTGTCAATTATGGTAAATGCAACTATTTTTCATTTTTTACAACAACATATCCTTCCTCAAAATCAACGCAATTTGCAAATAAGCTCACTTTGTCTGGACACTCAATTGTTTCATCAGGTAGTAAAGATGAAAAAGAAATAGTTAATTGTTCATCAAATGATGGTTTTCAATATGGAATGTATTTACTAAAATCAAAATTCTTCACTAAATTAATACTATTTAAGTAATTTTCATAGTTTTTACTAAAAAAATCTTGTGCTTCTAACTCTATCCCAAAATTAACTTCTTTTTCAATTTCAATGAAATTAAGATTATGCTTTTTTGACATCTCTATCACCTTTCTATAAACTACTCCACATACAAAGGATATTTTATATCTTCTAATAAATCATCATGGTAATTGTAATTAATAATTGGTACCACAATATTGTAGATGGGAATAATCACACAACAATTAAAAATTACTTCTGGAATAAATACTATTGATCTTAATACCACCCACTCTTCATATCTTATTGACGACAACTGAGCATCAAATGATGGCAGGATCAACATATTGATAATTGAATTACACACTACACTAACAACTAGCACAATAATTATTGAAGAATACAAATCATTTTTTTTAGTTGCTTTAGTCTCTGTAATTATTGAATTATGTTTGTGATGTTGTTTATTAAAATTTAAAAAATAAACAATCCAAATAATTAATATCCCCAAACAAATAAATGTAACTAAAACAATTAATAAAATTTTGACATTAACATCTAATTTATTACCAAATAGTGAAACACTAAAATTATTTTGAAAAGAATTAGTTTGTAACATAAAAAATAAAACCATAATAATGTTACAAGCAATAAGGATTAGTGTTCCTAAAACTGCTTTCCACCAAATTTTATCTTTTGTACTTCTAAAAATATCAGAGATAAATCCACTAATCAAACCATAGGCCATAGCAGCAATTAAATAACCATAATGAAAAACACCAGCAGTGAGTGCTACTGTAAGTAAATCAGTCATTGCACCAATAAATAAACCTAGGAATGGGCCAAATAGTAATCCCCCAATTTTAATCAATAATCCTTCAATTGTTACTCTCGTACCTGGTCAAGCTCGAAATACAACATTAAATAAATCAGCAGTAGCAATGGTTAATAAAATAATAATGGCAATTGAAATAGCAATCACCATTGAAATATTAGCAATTCCTTTTATACTTACGCGAGGTAGAATAAAAAACCGCTTTTTATATTTCACATAGTAATAAATCTTTTTAATGAAAGAAATTAAGATTAAGGAAAGTAAAAATGCACAAAAAATGGATATTGAATAAATTAAATTAGACTGCTCATTCATTTAACATTACCATTTGATTTTAACTTGATGGTGCAACTGCAAATATTCATTGGTCTTTCTAAAAACCATGGAATTAAAAAATCCATAGTGTGCACTTAGTGGAGAAGGATGTATGCAATTTAAAAAACAATGATTTTTATATTCCAAAGTACTAACAAACTTTTGTGCATATTTCCCAAAACAGATAACAACAAGGTTGTTATTGTTATCTAGGATATATTTTATTAAATTTAATGTAAATTTCTCTCATCCTCAATTTTGACATGATAATGGTTGATGTTTAATGACAGTAAGAACTGTATTCAATAACAAAACACCTTGTTGTGCCCACAACATAAGGTCTGGATTAGTAGATGGTTTAACATCATACTCAATTTGTAATTCCTTAAAAATGTTTTGTAAACTACCCGGCAATTTACAATCATTATTAACAGCAAACGCCAAGCCATTAGCTTGATTATCATTATGGTAAGGATCTTGACCAATAATTATAACCTTAATGTTTTTCAAGGCGCATAATTCTAATGCTTTAAAAACATCACTTTTTTTAGGGAATAAGAGATTTTGATCATAATAATGATTAACTTTACTTCATAAATCTATGAAGTATGGTTTAGTAGTTTCAGAATTTAGAAAATCTTTTCATTGTTCTAATTGGTAATGGTTAGCCATAAAGATACTTTTACTTACTTAAATTAGTAATGCCATTATCACTAAACTTGTAGCCACCACTATTTGTTGTGTTAGCTAAATTTATTAATTTGTAAAGTGTTGTTTTGCCAGTAGCAAAAGTTTTATTAGTAAGCAATACATTAGTAACACCTGACTTATCTAAATTAGATTTCATATTTTTATATGCATCTGATTCATTGACTGGTTTTGTATTAGTAGAATTTTCAGTCAATCAACCCAATGATCAAATGTTTAAATAAGTCTGTTTGTTTAAATTATTTACATTATTGTAAACTGGTTGGTTATAGTACAATGTAGAACTTTTTTTATTAAAAGGGTCTTTAAATATGTTTAACAATTGTATGGTGTTGTATGGTGATAAATTTACACCATTAGAATTAACTTGGTATGGTACAACACTACTGTCAATTGCATATGCCAAATTTGGTTGGTAATATGGTAGGGAATTTAAATTTTTATCTCTAATAGCGTCATAAACACCACTTGGTAGGTTGTTTTCATTCAAATTATTTTTGCTTGTTGCAACAATCCCTCTTCAATTAATAGTTGTTGATGTGCCAATTGTAGTTTTCATTCCATTTGGATATGTATTGTTAGCATAATCAATTTTATTATTAGAATTTAATAGCATTGGCGCTTTCACATCATATAATCCAGTAGTCACAGTGTCATAAATTCCTGAATAAAATGGGTCTTGGTAACTATATGTTTCTGGAACCAAATCAAATTGCAAATCACTTATTGGCAATGTATATGCCAATGAATTAACTTGCCCACTATCAATTCCTAATTTAGATAAACCACTCTTTTGGTCACTTGTTGTGGCTGAATTGACTAAATTAAAACTATCAACATAATTCCCACCAGATCTCTGAGTTTTATATCATTGATAAGTTATTTTTAAATTAGAAACATTAATTTTATAACTTGAAGTTTTAGGTTTATTGGTATCTGAATTGCTAGAACTATAATTGGCTAAATTATAAGGAGCATTAATATCTCCTAATTGAGTTTTATTTGCTTCCATTACTGCACCATCAACATTTTGATTTGGATTAGTAATTGGATTAACTGCATTAATGCTAGCACTAAAACCGCTTGGCCATAATTGATAAATATCATTACCAACACCAAATGAAATACCATTACCAGCTAGCAATTGTAAAGCAAATTGATTTCTAGTAGTTGTACCACTATTATTAATGTTGTTTGTTAAATCTGCAATATCAGTAATTTTAGAATCACTTAAAGCGCCAATTCCATCACAAGCAAGATAAGTTAATAATTCATTAGATAAATTAGATGCATATTGAAAAATGCTACCCATAATGTTTAATTTATTGTAAATGTTAGCAACATTAATCATTTGGGATGTCGGTGTCGTTCCATAAAAAAAACTTGGTTGATTATTTTTATAACTATTACTTGCTTGATAACTATCTAATGTAACATTACTAGCACTAGCACCATACAAATTTTTAATTGCTGTCCAATTTGTAGTATTTAAGCTGTCTTTAACTCTAGTTTTAGCTAATTCATAGTAATGGCTTTTAATTGTATTTTTAGACAAATATCTATTCTGATTTTGTGTTCCAAAATCACTACTAGTATTGTAATAAGATAGTTCAGTATTACTGGTTTGATACCTAAAAGTGTTAGTGGTAGTACCATTAATAACTAAATCTAATTTTGTGTATGGGCCATATGGATTTGTTGATGAAGAAGTACAAGATGATAAAGCGATACTACCAATAACTGAAGTACTTAAAACTAGCCCCATTGCCAATAATGTTAATTTACTTTTTTTAGTTTTAAACATAATTTACCACCATTCTTCTAGTTAATATTTTTAGAGTGATTACTATAACTAATAAAACGTCCTTCATGTTTATTAAATCACAACTTTACTTGACCTGTCATTCCATTTCGATGTTTTTCAATATAAAAAACAACTTCTACTCGTTGTGAATTTTTTAATGTGCCTTTATTAGCTACAATTGATTTATTATCAATTTGATTACGGTCATAATCAATAAATGTAACCAAATCTGCATCCTGTTCAATACTACCTGATTCTCTCAAATCTGATAACATTGGCCGGCGATCTTCATTTTTTCGCTCTTCAATTTTTCTTGATAATTGAGCAATTGCTATGATTGGTACGTTTAATTCTCGCGCCATTATTTTTAATTTTCGAGAAATTTTACCTACTTCCTGTACTCGGTTGTAAGAGTGACTTGTCGACTCAATGAGTTGTAAATAGTCTAATACAACTAATTTAACTTCATAAGTTTGAGTAACACCTCTTAATCTAGACTCAATTTCTAGAATATTCATATTAGGTTTATCTTCAATAAAAATTGGATATTGTTTTAATCTATCTAAATTAGCATTGATAGCTTTTTTCATTTGGTCATCAATCTGACCAGTTCGCAATAAATTTCCATCAATAGAAGCTAAGTTAGTTACCATTCTTTGGATGATTTGTTCTTTACTCATCTCTAATGAAAAGAATACAATTGCTTGTTTGGGATCATGAATTTCTTTGGCAGCATTAAGCATAAAATTAATTGCTAGTGCAGTCTTACCAATACTAGGTCTCGCTGCTAAGATAATCAAGTCCCCTTTTTGGAATCCATTGGTAAATTCATCTATTCCTTCATAACCTGATGTTGTTCCTGTCAACTCACCATTATTATTAGTTGCAGTTAACAAATTTTGTTGGTATAGATCAACTGCAGTTTTAATTAGTTCAATATCACCAATATTTCTTGAATTAATTGCTTGATCTAATTTCACTGCTCAATCATAAAAATTTTCATCCGGATCCAATAAATTAATATTAGTTTCTAAGATATTTTTAGCTAATTTATCAATTTTATTTTTTGTTGATTTATTGATCAAAATTTGCATTTTAGAATCAATATTATCAACATAACCTATCGACATAATGTCATTATATAGGTGGTTAATTGCAGAAGTTGCAATTTCAGAATTATCTGCCAATAATTGAGTTTGAATATTACCAATATCAACTACTACATTTTCTTCTGTAAATTTTTGGATAATATGAAAAATAATTCTATTTTCTTGATTATCAAAATCATCAATTTTGACTTTAGATAAAATCAAACTACGATAATCATTACGCTTAATTAGAGCGCAAATAATTTCATCTTCAATTTGGTTTTCTAAAACAACTTCTTGATTTAAATCATCCATATTATTTCTCTGTCACAATAACTTTGATATGAGCTTGGATTTGTTTATTTAGATTTAATGTAATAACAGATGGGCCAATTGTTAATTTATAATTGTCTGCAAACATGTGTTTATCAATTAATTTTTGGTCTTTATTAATTTCTTCTAAAATTGATTTGTTGGAAATCACACCAAAAGCACGACCATGATTGCTAGATAAACTAAAATGTAATGTCATGGCTTCTAATTGCATTTTTAACAACTTAGCTTGGGCCATTTGTTCTTCATATGATCTTTGATTATCATCCAAACGATGCTGTCTTTGGTTAATTGTAGAATTATCCAATCCGGTTGCTAAACCTGTTTTAATTAAAAAGTTTTTTGCATAACCATCAGAAACTTCCACAATTTGATTTTCTTTTCCAACACCATCAACATCTTTTAATAAAATTATTTTCATTTTTATCCCATTTCAAGATTTTAAACATTAAAGCAAAACCTAATCTAATTAAGTTTTGCTTTTTTAGTAAAGTTTAATTGTTATTCACTAATAAATGGTAAAAGTGCAACAATCCGAGCACGCTTAATTGCATTAGCAACTCTTCTTTGATGTTTTGCACAACATTTAGTAATTCTACTAGGTAGAATTTTGCAATTTGAGTTGATATGTTTTTGTAATGTATCAACATCTTTATAATCAACTTGTTCAATCCCTCTTGCACAGAAAGGACAAATTTTCTTACGTGGTTTACGTTTAACAAATGTAGCCATTTTATTTTCCTTGTAATGTAATTATTCTAAATCTTCATCTCAATCAAATGATTTTATTTCATTATTTGATTGTTCACTAGTCTCTAAATCATTCAAAACATCACCAATGTTGGTAGTTGTTTCCAATGACTCTAAAACATCTAGATCTTGATTGGAAACTTGTTGAGTGGTTTGGGCTATAGTCTTATTATTAATCCCAAAGTGTTTGATATTATCTATAACAATTTCTGTGATGTAGATTGTCTTCCCTTCGCCATCTACATATGAACGACGAGTTAATCTACCGTCAATTGCAACAAATGAACCCTTTTTTAAATTATTATTAATATATTTGGCTTGTGGTCCTCATGCAACACATTGAAAAAAATAACTATCATTATAGTTTCTTAAATCTGTTACACCAATACTGAAACTTGATTGTTCAATTCCTTTTGTTGTAACTCTTTGTTTGGGATCACTAGCTAAATAACCATTTAAAAATACTTTGTTCATTATTTACCAATTGCATTTTCTTGTGCAAGCATCATTGCTTGACGTTCTTCAGCACGTCTCTTAATTTCTTCTTGTACTTTAACATGAATTTCAGCACGTTTTTGATTTTTAGCAACTTTCTTAGGATTGATAGTTGCTCTATATCCATAATCCTTTTCTAAATTAATAATCAAGTGACGTAAAACTTGTTTATTAATTCTTGCGATTCTACCAAATTCTTTAATTCCGGTTGCATCATTTGCATCAAAATTAATTTGGTAATAGTAACCATGTTTATTCTTTTTAATTTCATAAGCTAGTGGTTTTAATCCATGTTTTTTGATATTAAGATCTTTTATCGCAAGTACTGATGCTAGTTCATCACAAACACCATTTGCCAAGTTCTCTTCGATATCTCCACGAACAACTAGCATAATTTCATATTTTGCCATTATTATACTGTCCTTCCTCTTGTGGCTAAATAACTCAAATTGAGTAAGAGTGTTTTATTCAAAATGTCTAAAATAAACAATAAAACCTAATAATTATAAATCAAAAAAATAGCATTTTTAGATACCAAATTTATTTTGTGTGTTATCATTAAAAGTATAGCAGGCGAGAAGCTCCATGCATATGTCTTCTTGCATTTCAATTAAATTTAAATCACCATCCAAACTTGGATGGTGATTTTTTTGTGATCGACGACCAAGGACTAGTTTATGCAAACCCAGCTAAAACTGAACTAATTG
>UQVX01000003.1 GCA_900544585.1 uncultured Mycoplasmataceae bacterium
CGTTTCAGTTGATTTTAGTTATATTAAATATATTTTCTATAATTTGTAAACTGGTAAGAATTCATCTCCTATTTTAAAATTATTATCGACTTCAATAACACCTAGCTTATTGGAAGGTAAATTTAATTCTTTATAACTACATAGCATACCATCAGACTGAAATCCCATCACTTGCCCAGAAGTAATGTATTTGCCATTAGGCAAAATTGTATCTACTTTAGCTAGAACAGTTTTTAAACCTTTTTTAACGTTGCTTGCACCACAAATGATATTGTATTTACTTTTGCCATCGCTAATAATGCACTTATGTAAGTGGGTTTTAGGGATAGGCTCACAATCACAAACTTCTACAATTACAAAATGCCTTGTTATGTCACTATTGAAATCAATGTTTGTTAGTGATTTTATTCAATTTAATAAATCGTTTTGCGGTCAAATAATTCCAGTTGTTAGATTGAATGTATTTTCAAAGTTAAATATATTTATTCCAACTAATTTATCATCATTAAACAACAATGTGTAATTATAAAAGTTTTCAGTTTTAGTAATTGGCAAATTACTAAAATTTATCATTAGTGTATTATTATTTTTTGTATAAAAAATCTGCATTGTTATGATCCATATATTTTTTAATTATTATAAATCCATTAAATATAATAATAGATTATGAAAGTAGCATATTTATTGGATTCAGGTTCAAATTATCAACTTAAAGATGTTAATGATTGTTTCATTGTGCCAATGGTAATAAATGTAAAAACTAATGGTTCGCAAAATTCGTATTTTGATAATGTTGACATTACTCGTAATGAATTAGAAAGTATTATTAATAGTGATAGTCAAATCTCTACAAGCCAACCTATAATTGGGCAATTAATATCAACAATTGAAGAAATTTATTGCTCATATGACATGATTATTGCTATTCCATTTGCACAACACTTATCATCGACATATAATTGCGTTCTCAATTTACAACGTGAATATGGAGATAAAAAGTTTCTAATTGCTGATATTAATGCAATGGGTATTACTGGTAATTGGTTTATTGAAGATATAAAAAAGTATTTATTGCACCATAAAATAATTAATCAAAGTGAATTGAATGATTTGGCTAGTATTTTTAGAAATCGGGTGTGTGGTGCAGTTGTTGTAGCTGATACAAAGAGATTAATTGCTGGTGGGCGATTAAAAGGTTTGAAGGGTTTAGTTGCAAAAACATTTAAATTAAAATTAATAATTAAATTTAAGCAAAGTTTAACATTCGAAGATAAAGCTTTAAACATTAAAGATGCAATCAATAAAACACTAAAAATTATTGATGATGATTGTCAATTTAAAGCTAAAGGCATTAAGAATTGTTCACTTTTGTTAAATTTAAGTAATCAAGATGACAATGAAATGATCTATTCATATTGTATTGAGCAGTTAAATACAAAAACCCCAATAACAAAATCCTTATTACCAGGGTGTGTAATTTCACATACAGGTTGTGATACAGTTTCTATTTTAATTGAAGCTAATGAATAACAATTTGTAAAATACCAATGCCAATGCCAAATAATAATGATGTGCTTGTTAAGTCTAGTGATGTAGCAATTAATGGACCACATAAAATGGTAGGATCTAATTTTAGCTTGGTTGCTAGCATTGGTAATGTTGAACCAAATAACTTAGATAAGAAGACTGCAAATCATAAAGCGATTGACGAACCTAATGCAATATATATCGCATAATTATAATTAATAACTGTATGACTTTCATTATTCATTCTAAAAGCTGGTATTGCAAAATAAATTGCTAATCTTGCAATATTTACTATTGCTAATAGCATTCCTAATAAAACACCAATTTTAAATTCTTTGAAAATCGCCTTTCGGTATTCTTTTGGTGTAACATCGCCAATTGCCATTGCTCTAACAGTTGTGGCAAAAGCTTGAGAACCAGTATTACCAGATGTTCCAGTAATTACAGGAATAATTGGTACTAATAGCGCTGATGATAAACCAGCTGTTAATTCAGCTCCTAATGTTTCAAATAAACTGATAACAATTGATGTTAAGGTAGCACTTATCATTAAAATAAGAATTCATAGAAATCTAGATTTAACAATTTTTCAAATTGTAGATTTCATGTATGATTCATCAGTTTTTTGAATTCCATACATGTTATAGATATCTTCGGTTACTTCTTCTTCAATAGCAGGTAAGATATCATTGTCATTGATTACACCAATAAGATGATTGTCATTATCTAAAACAGCAATGTTTTCATAATGATAATTAGTAAATAAATTAATAACTGTTTCAATATCATCATTAGATTTAACACTTAAAAATGATTCTGTCATGATACTACTAATCTTTGTTTTGTAATTTTCACAAAAAAATAAATCTTGTAAGTGAACTTGCCCAACTAGTAATTTATTTTTACTTGTTACAAAAATAACCAAATTCTCTTCAAATTTTTTAAAATTTTGCTTGACAATCTCCAAACATTTATTAATCGTCCATTCATTATTAAAACTAATAAACTCGGGGTTCATGAATGAACCAGCTTCGTCATGCTCAAATTTATCAATTTGTTTTAATAATTCTCTTTGTTGAACAGATAAATTCAAAAAGATTTTTTTGAAATGTTTTTTATTGTCTCTATCTGCAATATCCAAGATTTCATCAGGATACATTTCAGAAAAAATAATTTTAATTTGATTATTAGATGCAATATCTAAAATTTCATCTTGTAATTCATCTGGCAAATATCGATAAATTGTACTTGTTTTATTTTTGTTAATTGCCATTAATAAGAATAAAACAACTGCAGGATCATCGACTTTGATTAGACTTTGCGTAATTAAATCAAATTTTGTTCTTTTAAATAATTTTCTTAAATTAACAACATCTTTATCTTCAAAATATTTTTGAATTAGTGTTGAAACTAATTCAACCTTAGTAATTTTTTGTTTTTTCATTACATTGGATTCATCCTGAAAACTAAGTTAATTGCATTGTCAAAATGCTATTTTATAGTTTAATCAATAATAAGTGATTTTATATTTAATTTTTTTAAAACATTATCAATAGACAACAAATCACTATTGTTCATAGATTTGTGACTAATGAAATTAATAAAATCAGGTTTGAAATCAGTAATTAAAACAATATTATTTTCATTAACATTAGTAAAAAATGTCTTAATTCCTAAGTTTTTTAGATTAATTAAATTTTTATTATCAATTCAAAGATTTTGATTTTCACTTAAATCAAATTTCAAAATTATATTTTCAGGTTCTAAATTTAATACTTGTAATTTGTTTCTAAAATCACCTAAACTAAATTGGTTACTAATTACAAAATTTAATGGATAATCAATAATGATACAAGACTTTTTATATTGTCTGATATTTACAAATTGTTTTAGTGTTTGCATTCCAATTATTCTCAAAGTGCTATTGTAAATATTTTTGTTTAAAGCGTAGGTCTTGATTTCATCAATATTAAATAGCATTTTATTCACACAACATATAGATGGTGTATAAACTTTCAAATCATTGATAGTAATTTTTTTGTTATTCAATGATATTTGGAAATCTTTTGACAAAAATTCATTATTAATAGTTGGTTTATAAACTATTGGATCATCCAATTTTATTTCGCCAGGATTGTATACATCTAATACAATCCCTCTTTTAATTGAAGAACTTTTTTGCTTAGTTACTGTACATAAATCAAGTAATTGGTCCAAATCATATGAATGTATTCCATATAATGATGCATATCCACCTGCATAAATTTGTTCAATTTTATTTTTATATGAAATGTTTTTAGGTAGATTAATCATTTTGTTTTGAATTGGCCTAACAGCATCATTAGAAGCACGAATTTGTTTATTATTCCCATCATAAATTGCTTTAAGATCACCGTTAAATTCTTGCAAATTAATGAAACAACCATACTCATTAGATTTAGTCATAAAAAATACTGGTTGCATACTATTTAGTGCACTAACCAAATCATCAAGAACAAGATTCTTAATGTACTTAGTTACACTATTACCTCATAAATGAGGTAGACGATTGAAATTAATTAAATCAAAAATAATTATGATTCCAAAGTTAATATTATTATTTTTGATGTAACTATGGAGATAGTTGTTAACATTGTTTGAATTAATAAAATATTTATTTTCGTACAATTTACTATTATCAATAGATTTAATTTTGTTTGTGAATTGATAAATTCATAGCATACATTGATAAATAATTAAATAAACGACTCAAACAAATGTTGTTTGAATAAACATTCTCAACATGTAATTGGATTGTGATAAAAAAAATATGACATCTAATAGGTAGACTAATGTAAATTCAATTGTCGAAATAATTGCAATAAAACTGAAAATTAAATTCTTTTTATATGTTCTACTAATTACAATTCCAATGTTAAAAAAAAGTAAAATACAAATTTGATAAATGGTTCAAATTAAAAAATCACTATCATTGATACTAATTATTGCATAATCTACCACAATAGCAATTGATAAAATGACTGAAATAATTACAGACATTCAACCACTTAAAATTAGACCAATACTGCAAAGAATTGGTAAATAAAATAAACTAATAATGACTAGATTGCCACTATCTTTAAATAAATTTATTTGTGGCAACACCATCAAGAAGATACAAAATGTGGCAATAAGAAAAATTTGGAGAAATTTGATAATTACATTCTTAGCAATGAATGTTTTATAGTTAATTTTGATATTTCTTCATTTTTGAATTGTTCTACTATTTAAAAAAATATTAATTGCTACTGTAACACCAAATGTTAAAAAAGTAGCAACAAATAAAATTATCAAAAGCAGTACAAAGTTTAGATTCATTAAATATAAGTTTTATCTTGTTATAAGATATTATATGTTTTAGCAAATTAATTTTTTTCACAAAAGGAATCAAGATTATGCAGAATATGCATGAAATTGGTAGTCAAGTATTGCTATATGGAGCAAATGCAAGTGTAGGAACAAGCATTAATATTACTGGGACGGTTATTTTATTAATTGCAACAGCATTAGTACTTTTTATGGTACCTGGACTAGCCATTTTTTATGGTGGTTTGGTGAGACGTAAAAATGTTTCCACAATTATTGCACAATCATTTATATCAATGACAATAGTTACATTGATTTGAATTTTTGGTGGATTTAGTTTAGCATTTGGTTCATCAGCAGGGGGTTTCATTGGGAATCCAGCTGACTACTTCTTATTTAGAAACATTTTATTTGGTAATGGATGAAAATATTCATCATTAGTAGTTAATATTACATTGGCAAATGGGGTGCCATTTATTGCATTCTTTCTATTTCAATTAGCATTTGCTATTATTACCCCAGCATTGGTGACAGGCGCTTTTGCTGATCGTTTAAATTACCATGGCTACATTTTGTTTACAATTCTATTCACAATTTTTATTTATATTCCAGTTTGTCATTGAATATGAGGTGGTGGATGATTGTCAACAAATGGTGCAATTGATTGAGCTGGTGGAGTTGTGATTCATGCAACATGTGGAATGGCAGCAATTTGTTCTGTTTTTGTTCTAAAAAGAAGAGAAATTTTAGGAAATGAACAAACAGTGCCACATTCGCTACCATTGGTAACTATTGGTGCTGCAATTCTATTATTTGGTTGATTTGGTTTTAATACAGGTGGGGCAACATATGCACCATCTAATTTAACTGCTGAAGCAATAAAAAATCACATAACTGCAGGTACATTATCAACGATTTTGCCTCAAAATGAATTGTTATTTACTGGTCTAACAGCCTTTGCCAATTCATTTTTAGCAATGACGTGTGCAATTGCAGCTTGAACAATAATGGATATTATTTTGAAGAGACACACTTCATTAACTAGTATTTTAACTGCTGCTATTGCAGGCCTTGCTACAATTACACCAGCAGCCGGATTTGTGCCAATCTGAGCATCACTAGCAATTGGTTTTATAGGTGGTTTAATGTGTTATACAATGTGTAAACTAAATCACAAAGCACACTTTGATGATGCTTTAGAAGTGTGACCTGTCCATGGTGTCGGTGGTGTAACAGGTGCAATTTTAGTTGCTGCCTTTGCATCAAGTAATGTCAATCCAGTTTTATTAACTGCTAGCCAACATATCACTGCTAATGTTATGGGCTCAGCATTGCTATTAGGATGACAATTAGCAATGATCATTGTTGTTTGTGTTTGGACAGCCGTTTTCTCAGTTGGAATCTTCTACTTGATTGTTTACTTTAAAGGTAAAGTAAGCAATGAACAACAGATTGAAGGCCTAGATCACGTTCTATTTGATGAAGATGCATACTCTAAAGGAGTGGTTAAGCAAGAAGTTGTAGCCAGTCCTGCAGTATTGCAAGATATTGCACCCCAAAAGAAAAATAAGAAATCTAAACCTTCAAAAGTTAAAAATAGCACTAAATAAAAAATAAAAAACCATCAATTAGATGGTTTTTTATTTACACTATTTAACTTTTTGTTTATTTGCTATAACATGTACCCCGATTGCACCACGGCCAACTATGTTAATAAAAATATTAGGTGCTTGTCTGATTTCAACATCTTTCTTGTCAATCCCAAATGTTTTAGATAAGTCAGTTACAACTTCTTGTAAATATTCAGAACTATTATCAGCAGTTAAAATAGTAATTTTTTTGATATTTTTATTGATAAATTCCCCGCCATAAATCTTAATAATTGCTTTAATAATTTTGTTTATTACTTCTGAAAAATTTTTAATAATTGTTTCTAAATGATTTTCACCTTCAACTCTTAGAATTGGTTTGATTTTTGCCAACTTAAAAAGTTTAGCTGCTATTTTTGGCACTCTACCACTATCAACTAATCCTTTTAAAACTTTACAAGCAAAATAACAAATGGTGAATTTATGATAATTTTCTGCATAATCAACCAAATCACTAATTGTGTAAATTCCTTCATTAATCATTTGTCTTAATTCAATTGCTAAGCATTCAATTGCATATCCATATTCTAGTGTATTAACAACAAATAGTTTATTTACATATTGTTCTTGTAATGATAATGCTTTAAGGTGATCATATTGTGAAGATCATCTTTGACTAATAGGTAATGCAATGATTGCATCATATTTGTTAAGTTTATCATTAATAACTTCTTCTAAAATACCTTGAGGAGTACAACTTGTAGAAAAAGTGTAATCTTCATCACCCATTTCTAAAAATTGGTTGCCACTCATTTTTAGTGATTCATAGATGTATGTTGAACCATCACTTCTATAAATAGATAATGGTAAAATCTCTATTTCATATTTCTTTGCTTGTTCAAGATTTATTGTTGATGATGAGTCAACTAAAATAAGGATTTTTTTATTCATGATGTTAGTATATTTTAGTTTAAAATTATTTTTAATTCTAACCTAAAATAATGTTATGAAAGGAAATAAAATGGCTAATTTTGCTGCTAAAAATTTTACTCTAATTGGTAATAAATTATCTGAAGGAATGAGTGCTCCAGATTTTAAGTTGGTAGATATTAATTCAGAAATTAAAACTTTAAAAGATTATGAAGGAAAAATTAAAGTAATTTCATGTATTCCTTCAATTGACACTGGTGTATGTGATGCCCAAACAAGAACGTTCGCTAATAAATATGGTAACAATAATGATGTTGTCGTATTAAATGTTAGTGTGGATTTACCATTTGCATTCAGTAGATGGTGTGAAGCTAACAATACTAATGTTATTGGTTTAAGTGATTATAGAACTAACCAATTTGGAAAAGATTATGGTATTCTAATGGATCCATACATGACTTTATATCGTTCAGTTTTTGTTTTAGATAAAAATAACAAGATTGCCCTAGCACTATACAATAAAGAAGTTGGTGAGCCAGTTGATTTTGCAAAAGTAGAAGAAACTGTTAATTCTCTTCTATAGTTTAATAAGAACAAATAATTTTAAAAATAGGAGTTTGAACTCCTATTTTTTGTTATTTATAAATAAAGTAAGTTAATTTTTGCTATAATACATTTTGTGTTTTTGATTGGCCACATAGCTCAGCGGTAGAGCAACCGGCTGTTAACCGGTTGGTCGTAAGTTCGATCCTTACTGTGGCCGCCACATGGCTCGTTGGTGAAGTGACTGAACACACACGCCTTTCACGCGTGCATTCACGGGTTTGAATCCCGTACGAGTCACCATCTTAGAAATTTTGTCAATGTTTTTCATTGACATGGAGTGTTAGCTCAGCTGGGAGAGCATCTGCCTTACAAGCAGAGGGTCGGGGGTTCGAACCCCTCACACTCCACCATTTGCCGACTTAGCTCAATAGGTAGAGCAACTGACTTGTAATCAGTAGGTTGTGGGTTCGATTCCTATAGTCGGCACCATTTTAAAGTTTTTGTAAGTGCTACATGAATTAGTATATAATTCTGTAGCACTTTATATTAAAATCTATAGTGGTAAATAAAGCTTCCTTAGCTCAATCGGTAGAGCAACTGACTCTTAATCAGTAGGTTATGGGTTCGATTCCCCTAGGGAGCACCACTTATGCACATGTGGCGGAACTGGCAGACGCGCTAGACTTAGGATCTAGTTCTTTACGGAGTGGGAGTTCGAGTCTCTTCATGTGCACCATATTAAAAAAAATAATTCCTAAATAGAAACATTTCTATTTAGGAATTTTTTGTATATCTTTAAATACTTTTTAAATAATTCAAAATTTGCTTTGTGGCTATAGATTTATTCTTGATCCAATAATGTTCATCAATAAGATAGCAATTGTATCCTCTATCATTGATAAACCAATAATTATCAATATTTTCAAATAAAGAACTAACACTTGAATCAAAACTTAGTTTGTTTATTAATAATGCAAAGATAGTTTTATTAGTGTCTTTTTCTAAAATTGCAAAATCAATTATTTTTGAACCAACATCATAGTTTTTGACTAAGAAGTATTTATTGTTACCAATTAAATATTTGTCAAACAATACTTGTAAATCATGATGAATTAAACTATAAACATGACTATTAGTTTTAATAAAATTGTCATTTTGATTTAATGCGATGTTATCACAATAATTAATGAATGCTCTTAAAATAACAGCATTAGGGTTGTCTTGATTGAAAGTCATTTCTGATGCTAAGAATGATTTAACAACAATCATTTTATCTTTTGCTCTTGTAATTGCAACATTTAGACGATTAGATCCGCCGTCTAATAATAGTGGTCCAAAGTTACCTTTGAAATTATTAAATTGCCCCTTACCATAGGTCACAGATAGAATCACTAAATCTGCTTCATTACCTTGAGCATTCTCTAAGTTGGAAATAATTAATGAACCATCATTATATTTATCATTAATATTTGCATATTCAACACTATTTTTTTGAATTAGTTGTTCAATATAGCTACTTTGCTTTGTACCAAATGTAACAACAATAATTTTGGAATATTTGTCAATATTCTCTTTTAATAATTCAAAAATGGCATTTGCTTCAACTTCATTAATCCCATCAACATTAATCCCATCAACATTAATAATTTCTAGGGCATTATTTTTAACACCATTTTTGGTTACAAAATGTAAATTATGATCATAAATAAAATCATTGCTAAATTGAATTAAATCACGATGTACAGAACGATAGTGATTTCTCAAATGATATTCCGGTCATAATGCAACTTTAGCTCTATCTAATAATGATTCAACTTGGTCATTATCATTGTGAGCATAATCTTGCATTGTGTCGTCAATACGATTAATAAAGAATGATGTTGGTTTTAATTGTTTATCATCTCCAGCAACAATGTTAGTCTTGCAACGGTACACAATCGGATATGCACGTTCCATAAATATTTGGGATGCTTCATCAAAAATTCCATAATCAAAAATGTCTGGTTTTAGTGGTAATAATTGGGCAATAAGTTCAGGTAGAGAAATTCAAATTGGGAAGATTATTTTCAACTCATGATAGTAACTTGCAATCAACTCTTTGATTGGGATGTTTATCTTAACATCACGTCTTGCAATAGCAAAAATCTCTTGAATTTTCTTTTTGCTATTTTCATCCATATTCAACAAAATTTGTTTTAATGATTGCAAATATTGTTGAGCCAATTTTTTAGCTGCATGTTCATAGCTAATTAATAAATTATTTCTATGGTCATTAACTAATTGTTGTAGGTCAATATTTAAATAATCGCTATTATTAATAATTTCTCTTTCAAAATTAATAATTTTATTAATTTTGTCATATTCATCACTTTTCATTTTTAAGATGGGAACAAGTTCTGTTAGTTCTTGACTAGTAAAGAAAGTAAGATTTGTTTCACCAAGTGCTTTAATATGTGGTTCAGTAAGTCATGAATTAAAGTATGTCAAAATCACATTTTGATCAAGAATATGATCATTTTTTAATTTAAAAATATCAATTAAATATTGTTGGTTTGATTCTGGAATTTCAATGAATGATGACATGATGTCAACAAAAACACTACTTTGATACTTTAAGTTTTCTGTTTGACTAGAAACTAACTGAAAGAAGTTAGTTTTTTTCAAGAAATCAAGAAGGTATTCTTGCTTGCTACTTTCATTCTTTTTGTGGTACTTATTTACAAAATTTACTACTTTGTTGTAATTATTAACTAAATATTTCAAGAAATTCAGATTAAAAATGTGATGATGTTGATTTTTAATTTGATCTAATAAAGTTTTTTGCGCGCTTAATAAACTAGGATTCTTGTCAATTAAACGTAAAAATTTATGATTGTGATTTAGTTTACTAGTTTCTAGAAAGTCTGTAAAATCTTTTAACAAATCCTTGGTTTTTGAACCATATGATTCTAGAAAATTTATTGTGTTGTAAAGAATTTGAAATTCAGTTAAAGCTAACTTTTGTTTTTTTAAGGTATTGTAACCTTCATTGGGATTAATTTTATACTTCAATAAAAATTCTTTGTACTCATTAACCTTATCAAACATTGTGCTTATGTCTTTGAAAGAGTAATGAGCCAACATTTTCTTAAGATAAACTAAAGAGTCATTATCTTTAATAAATTTCAATAATTCACCATCAACATTTTTATTAAGTGATAAATAGTCTAAAAATGTTGTTTGAAAACTATCTTTTTGATTGATTAAACTTTGTAATGAACTAAAATAATTTTTTAGTTCATCATGGGATTTATTAGTATAACTTAAATCAATTTGTGCTAGATTTTTAGCATTATCAATGTCAGTTTGATCATAATACATGTTTTCTAATTGATCTGCAATTCACTTTATTTTGTCATAGAACTCAGTTTTATTTTTTAAATCATCAATAAAGAGAGTGAAGCTAGCAAGATCTTGTAAACGATCCATAATAACATCTAATGCAACACGTTTTTCAGCAACTACTAATGTTGATCTTCTAGCAATTAATGCATTAGCAATAATGTTGGTGATAACTTCAGATTTACCAGTTCCTGGTGGTCCAAAAATTAAGGTGTTTTGCATCAATGCTGAGCGAATAGCATATTTTTGATAAATATTCAACTTTCCATCTAAAGAAACTAATGGTTTATTATTGATTTCATCATTAATAAACTTAGTTTTAGATAATGATTGTTTATTGACAAAAGGGTCAATATCCATCTCAATAAGTTTTTCTAAATCATATTTTAGTGCCCCACCAGTTGGTTCAAAAATACCTAAAACATAATTTAAATTGATTTTAAAAGTATTTTGTAATGAATAATCAGGCGAATCAACAAAATTACTAATTACTAAATCATGAGGATTAAAATTAATTTTTAATAATTTACTAACTTCATCAATTAAGAGATTAACATCATTAGATGACATAACCTTTTTAACTAAATTGCTAATAATAAAATCAAAACCATATTCTTTTTTTAAGAATGATAATAATTTTTCATTGATAACAAATTTATTGTCATTAGTGTGTTTGATAACACATGTTTCTTTTTCATAGTTTACTTCAATTGGATAAAGAATTAATGGCGCATTTAGTTGAATATTGTTATTAGGTGTACTACCAACTAAAAAATACCCACCAATATACAATGAATGTATACCTGTATTATCTAGAATATTTTTATTACGTTTAATAATAGTTTCTATTTTTCTTTTTTGATTATCAGATTTATTCAAGATGTAATCAATGATGATAGATTTATACTTATCAAAATTTTTGATGAGTTTATCTTGTTTGGTTTTGGGAATTAAAATTTCATTTTCATTTAGATAATTCAAAAAAGAATTAACTGTTGATAATTCATTTAGTTCTTTCTCAAGAACTAGACGATTAGCAGCAGCTGACAATTCTAGTTTTTGGGTTTGAAAATTAAAAAATGCTTGGAGGTGTTCTTGATTAAAAAATTTTGAGAGATCAAAAGAACGGTTGTTAACTCTAGTTCTAATACACATGTCTCTTGGAGTTGCGGAAATTAGATTAGCTAGTTTAACTTTAATTGCTTTAGTTTTGTTGTTGTTCATGTTGCAATATTTGTTACTTTCAATTTGTAATTATTTTTTTATATAAAACATTAACAATTATATTAAAAAGTTTATGTAACATATAATTTTGAATTATTTAATATAATACCTAATATATAATAAAAGCACTTGATTACAGTTGTAATCCAACATTAATAAATACATAATTTCTTAGGTATAAATAATGCAAAATAATCAAATAAACAATTCCAAACCCACTTATATTTATGCATTAGGTGGATTAGAGGAAATTGGTAAAAACACATATGTGATTGAATATGATAATGATCTAATTATTGTTGATATTGGGATCAAGTTTACCAATGAGACATTCCTTGGTGTTAATGGAATGTTAGCAAACTATGAAGTGTTAATTGAAAAACAAGATAAAGTAAAAGCTCTAGTTATCACTCATGGTCATGAAGACCACATTGGAGCTGTTGTTCATCTTTTAAGAAAAATTAAGGTACCGAAAATTATTGCTCCTAGATTACCAGTTGAGTTGATAAAAAAGAAATTGAGCGAGCATAAAGATATTCAGCCACCTGAATTGATTGCTTATGATGATGATTGTACCTTTACAATCGGCAGCATCGGTATTGATTTTTTTAGAGTTTGCCATAGTATTCCTGACTCATTTTCAGTGTGCTTTAGCACTCCAAACGGTAGAATTGTGGAGACTGGCGACTTTAGATTTGATTTCGCTACAGATGGTGACCAAACTGACCTAATGAAATTGATGTCAATTGGTCAAAGACAAATTGATGTTTTGTTGTGTGAATCAACATCATCTGAAGTGCCAGGTTTTAGTGAATCAGAAAAATACATTATTCAAAATATTATTGATTATATTAAATCTGCTAGGGGTAGAGTTTTTGTTTCTACATTTGCCTCAAACTTAACAAGAATTGAAGCAATTATTGTTGCCGCAATTAATATGAATAAAAAAGTTGTCATTTTAGGTAAAAGCATGGAAGCTAATGTAAAAATTAGTAGAAGATTAGGTTATCTAAAAACAAAAGACTCTGATTTTATTCAGGCAAAGGATATAAAGGATTTTCCAGACAATGAAATTTTGGTTATCTTAACTGGCAGTCAAGGTGAGCCCACAGCTGCTTTAAATGTAATGGCTCAAGGTAAACATAGTAAAGTTTCACTAAAACCTGGTGACACCATTATTTTATCTTCTAATCCTATTCCAGGTAATTTTGCTCAAGTTGAAGATATGATTAATCTTTTATATCGATTAGGTGTTATTGTTTATGAAAACACACCTGAAAAGAAAATTCATGCTTCAGGTCATGCAACAAGAAGCGAACAACAACTTATGATTAAAGGAATTAATGCAAAGTATTTAGTTCCTATTCATGGTGAATATAAAATGTTGAGGACACTAAAAAAGAATGCCATTGACATTGGTTATAATCCTGACAATGTTATCATTGTGAGAAATGGTGATGTTTTGGAACTAAATAATCATGTTTTAACAGTTTCTAATGTTAGACACCAATATGAACCAATTTACATCAATGGTAAAGAAGTTAATAATAAAACAAATGAATTATTGCATGAAAGAGATCAAATTTCTAGCGATGGGATTGTTAATTTAGTTATTCCATACAATCTTAATAAAAAACATGTAGGCAATCCTAATTTATCAACAAGAGGGTGTTTTTATGCAAAAGATTGCGTACACTTAACACATAAAATTTCTTATACAATCAAAAATGAACTTACTAATTTTATTAAAGAACATTTAGATTGACAAGAAAATGCATTAGAAAATGAGATGAAAGCCAAAGCAATTGAAATTGCTAAGCAAAACATTTGAAAAGCAAAGAAAAAAAATCCTGTTATCACTTGTGATGTCATTAATCTAGAAGTGTTAAAAAATGATATTTTGAATAAAAATTTCATTGTTCCTTCATTAGATAACAAAATGGTTACTAATCTAAATGATGAAACTAATGATGAAGAGCAAGAAACAGATTAGATTTGCTCTTTAATTTTTAAATGTAAATCTAATAATTCTTGTGAATTAACATTGCTTGGCGCTTTTAGCATTTGATCAATTGCATGAGCATTTTTTGGGAAAGCGATAACATCTCTAATATTTGTTAAACCTAACATTAAAGATATCATTCTATCTATTCCAATTGCTATACCACCATGAGGTGGTACGCCATATCTAAATGCATCCAATAAATACCCAAATTTATTACGGATTTCTTGTTCATTTAACCCAATTGTTTTAAACATTCTTGTTTGCATGTTGGGATCAATGATTCTGATGCTACCACCACCTAATTCATATCCATTTAAAACAATGTCATATGCTTTTGCCAAAGCATCAGCTTTGTTGGTATCAAAATTTGAATGATAATCATCTTGGGGTTGAGTAAATGGATGATGTGCTGGTAAAAATTTGTTTTCTTTATCATCATATTCAAACAATGGTCAATTTACAATTCAAACAAACTCAAATTGATTTGATTTTTTTAAATCTAATTTATCACCTAATATATTTCTAACTAATCCTAATGCTTCATTTGCAATTTTTAATTCATCAACTATGAATAAAACTGTACCAATTGTTTTATTGTGTTGTTTTAAAAAATCAATTAATGTTGTTAAATTTACATGATTAGCAATTGAGCCCTGATAATTTTGTCCGTCATAACTTAGCCATGCTAAACCTTTAGCATGCATGTCTCTAGCATATTTTTCTAGTTCACTAACATCTTTTTTTGTCAGAATTTTGTCAATAATGATGGTTTTGATTACATGCTTGTTACTAATTGCATTTTTAAATAGATTAAATTCTGTGTTTTTAAAAAAATTTGTTGCATCAATAAGCTCTAATCCAAATCTTAAATCTGGCTTGTCACTTCCATATTTATTCATTGCAACATCATAGTCCATTCTTTTAAATGGTATACTTAAATCAATGTTCATCACTTTTTTAAAAACGTCTTGACAAAGTTTTTCAATAAGAGTTTGAATTTCTAATTCATTAGTAAATGACATTTCAATGTCTAGTTGTGTAAACTCAGGTTGACGATCACTTCTTAAGTCTTCATCACGAAAACATTTAGCCACTTGAAAATAACGATCAAACCCTGATACCATTAACAATTGTTTGTAAATTTGTGGTGATTGAGGTAAGGCATAAAATTTGCCAGCACTAATTCTAGATGGCACCAAATAGTCCCGAGCCCCTTCAGGTGTTGGTTTACCTAAAATTGGTGTTTCAACTTCAATGAAACCATGGTCTACAAAAAATTGTCTCATCCTATTGACAACTTGGCTTCTAAACATAAGGTTTTGTTGCATGATTGGCCGTCTTAAATCTAAGAAACGGTAATTCATCCTTGTATCTTCTAATGCATCAGTATCATCTTCAATAATTAGTGGTGTAGTATCAGCAATACTGTCCACAGTTATTGAAGATAAAACTATTTCAACATCACCATTTTTTATTTCATCATTACTAGTTTTTCTTAAACTAACAACCCCTGTAATTTCTACAACTGACTCTCTTTTTAAATTTTTAACAAGTTCAAAATTTATATTTTTGTCGTCAATCACAACTTGCACAATACCACTACGATCGCTAATATCTAAGAATAATAATTTACCTAGCTTACGATTTTTTTTAACTCACCCTTTAATCAATACATTTTGTTTTATTAATTGGTTAGTTATCTCACCACAATATGTTCGTTGCATAATTATTTTTCACCCTTTAAAAAATACACCAACTTATCTAAGTTGACATTGATTAATTCATGAGTTTTAATGTTTTCTAGTTTAATTACATTATTTTTTAAATCATTTTCATCAATAAAACTAAAATATTTTGCATTCTGTCTAATTGCAAATCTTGCATTTTTATCTTTTTTATAATTACCAAAGTCAATTTCTACACAATAGTTATTTTCTCTAATTTTTGTGATCATTGAAAGACATTTAGTTGTAGTTTTAAAACTATCAAACCCTAAAACAATGTCTAAACTATGTTTATTTTTAAATGAATAATTAGTTTCATTTAGAGCTAGAAGTAATCTCTCAATTCCAATTGCAAAACCTAGACCAATTTGGTCAGGTCCACCTGTTTGTTGAATAAGATGAGAATATCTCCCTCCACCTAAAAGTGTACTTTCTAATTCTGTAACAGGTGATTTATAAACAAATTCGAACACAATTCCAGTGTAATAATCTAATCCTCTTACTAGGCTATCATCTACAAAGTAATTAATTTCATTAGATGATAGGCAATTGAGTATTTCTTTAAAAATTTTGTTATCTTCATCATTAAGAAATTTTTCTAGCTTTGGTGCCTGTTTAACAAAAGATTTTTGGCCATCAATTTTATCATCTAAAATCCTTAGAGGATTTATATTCAATCTTTGCAAAGAATCATCAGTTAATTGGTCTTGATATTTGGCAAAATATTGTTTTAATTCTTCAATTCACAGTTGACGTTGTTCAAAATTACCTAGGTAATTGATTTTTAGCTGGATATACTTAGATAAATTAAATTTATTAATAATTTGTTGAGCTAAAATTAAACATTCAATGTCATTTAAATGACTATTAACATTTAGGTATTCTATACCAAATTGGTGGAATTCTCTTAATCGACCATTTTGTGGACGTTCATAGCGAAATAAATTTAAAAAATAAGCTAGCTTGGTAACATTACTTTTGTTAGCAAACATTTTATCTTCTACATATGCCCTAACAACACTACTTGTCCCTTCAGGACGAAGTGCTAGTTCCCGACCTTTTTTATCTACAAATGTATATAGTTCTTTTTGAACTATATCTGTTGTATCACCAACAGACTTTTTAAATAGATCTAAACTTTCAAATGTTGGGGTCATGATATTTTGAAATCCGTAGCCTTTAACTAATGAATTTAAAATACTCAAAACTTCATTTAATTGCTCTAATGAATCACCATATCAATCTTGAGTTCCACGAGGTTTTTTATAATTCATGATGCTTTTTACCTTCTGTCAATCAAGCTAAGTACAATGGATCTGGTTTTAATGGTTTGCTATTAAATTCAGGATTAGAATATGTTGCATAAAAAAATGGGTGATTTTGAATTTTTATAATGTCAACTAAGTCATTTCTTAATCCCACAACTTCTAAACTAGTTGGTAGTTCATTTAAGTAATAATTATTAAATTCATTTTTATGGTGATGACGTTCAGAAACAACCTTACCACCAAAATAGTTAATTAGCATGAGATCACTTAAATTTGTGTTTTGTGCACCTGTTGTGTATTCATTTTGCTCGATAAATAAATCATCAGGTAATTGGTTAAACTGTGCATTGATTAAACATTCAAAAGCTGTACCATACACTAATGTTGGAATTGTTTGTTTACCTAATCACAACAAAAGTTTTGCAGTGTTTATTTTTGCATCTTGACCATCAGCAGGAGTAACTAAAATTGCATCCATACTTTTCAAGGTCTTATCATAATTAGTATTAGATAAATCGTTGACTTGGAATCATTCCACATTTAAACCAACATTTAACTTATATGAAGTAATATCTAATGCAGCTTTTGCTGAAAAATATGCATCATGTAATTCAACATATTCACCAATTATAGCAATATTCAATGTCTGATTTTTTTTAGCTTTAATTGAGTCAGTAAATTTTAATCATTCACTAAAATTATCTACTTTTGCAGTCATTTTAAAATGGCTTAAAATAATATCTTGAATTTTTTGTTCATAAAGTGCCTCAGGCAAAAAATAAGTTGAACTTAAATCCATACATTCAAAAATCTTACTTTCATTGATCCCACATGACCAAGATAATTTATATCTTGTTTCCTTATCAATTGTTTGGTTACTTCTTAGCAACAACAAGTCAGGTGAAACACCTAGCGATCTTAATGTTTTAACAGAATGTTGGGCTGGTTTTGTTTTTAATTCCCCTACAACACTGGCAACTGAAATTAAGGGAACACAGTGTGCAAACATTACATTTTCTTGTCCATACCGATAAGTAAATTCACAAATAGCATGTATAAATGGCAGAGATTCAATATCTCCAACTGTGCCACCAATTTCAATGATTGCAAAATCAGTTTGATTGGTTTCTTGAAGTTTTTTGATTTTTTCAATAATTTGATTTGTAATATGAGGTATGATTTGGATGGTTTTTCCACCATACTCATTATGACGTTCTTTATTAATAACTTCTTGATAAATTCTACCTGAAGTTACAGTGGAGTATTGATTTAGATTATGATCAATAAATCTTTCATAATTGCCTAAATCCAAGTCAGCCTTAGCACCATCATTAGTAATGAACACTTCTCCATGTTGTAGTGGAGAAATGAATGCAGGGTCAACATTTAAATAAGGGTCAAGTTTTTGCATTGTGACACTAAAACCTAATTGTTTTAAAATTCTGCCAATGCTACTAGCAGTTACACCTTTGCCCAAAGAAGAATAAACTCCACCTGTAACAAAGATAAATTTTGTTTGTACCATTCTCACTACCTAACCTTCATTTAAAAAAGATATATTATATATGATTAAAAAACCAAATTATTCTTAATGTTAATTTCCTGACTAAGCTCAGCAAACCAAGATTTTATATGTTGTAGTTCAGATGCATATAAGGTTACGGATACATTACATGTGTCATTTTGTTTATTTTTTTGAATTTGCAATTCATTAATTACTAAATGAAATGAAATGATTTTTTTGCTAATAATATTACCAATACTTGGTGTTCAATCAGCTGTAAAACTTAATTTATATCTAAATTTTCTAGGTCTATTCCTTAATAATTCATCATTTCATACTAAAGGATAAACTTTAAATTGCCCTTTTTTAGCATACTCGCATTCACGATTGTGCACTTCTAAAATGTTGTTCTTAGTGATAATCTTACCCACAACATCCATGTGGGGTATTTTATTACAACAATTTGGAAATGATAAATCTTCAAAATATAGGCCATCAATATTATTAAAGTAAAATTCCTTTTTACTCTTCAACAAACCACCATACTTTTTTAATAATCATGAGAATCCTCTTCTAGCAATAGTTTTGTGCTTGTCAAAACACTTTATTAGATGGGGATCGTCATATACTTCAATAGTAATGAAATCTAAAAAATCTTCGATACTATTAATTTTTAATTTTTTTTTAATCAAAAATGCTACTTTGTTATCTCCAATGTAATTATTTTTTAAAGAGTTTTTAAGTTTTAATAAAAACTTTTTAACATCAATAATTTGATTATGATATTGTTCTTCAATAATCTTATTAATCCCATCTTTAGTGGTACTAAACTGAGTAAATTTAGCTCATTTATGATTAATTAAAATGTTTTTAGAATAATTAATTTTAACAACATCATTTTGCTTTAATAATGTATCAAAACTAACTTGTTGCCCATTAACCATAATTGTTGCTAAATATTTAAATTGTTCCTTGTCAACCCTATATGCTAAATCAATTGCCCTTGTACGATTATTTACTACATATTTACTTTCATTATTTAAAACTAAAACATCAAAAACAATATCATTTGTCAAACGTTTGATGTCATCAACTGTTTTGTTAGATAAATTTGATATTTCACTAATTAGATGAAATGATTGATCTAAACTTTTGTGATGAGGAATCTTGTCTTTATAGTTTCAATGAGCAGCAATTCCATTTTCAGCCATTGCATCCATTTCACTAGTTCTAATTTGGACTTCTAGCAAGGCTTGGTTTTTTAGAATAGTAGTGTGAATGGATTGATAGGAATTTAATTTTGGACTAGAAATATAATCCTTAAATGCATTTTTTAAAAACTTAAAATTAAGATGTATCAATCCTAGTACCTTATAGCATTCAAGATTATCATTGACAATAATTCTAATTGCATAAATGTCATGAATTTCTTTAATGGCATAATTCTTAGTTATTTTTTCTCAAGTTGAGTAAATTCCTTTAAGTCTTTCTTTTATTTCGTATTCAATTGAATATGAATCCAAAATATGCTTAATTTGCTCAATCATTGCATGTCATTGTGAATTATTGACTTCAACAATTAAATTAATCCGGTTTTTAGTAGCAATAAATTCATCTGGATTCAATACTTCAAATGCTAAATCCTGCAAATCAGTCTTTAAACGATACATCCCTAATCGTCCTGCAACTTTTGCATATATGTCCATTGTTTCACTAGCAATTTGTTTTTGTTTGTCAGGTCTTAAATACTGAATTGTTGTCATATTATGATAACGATCAGCTAGTTTGACAATCATGCCTCTAATATCTTCTGACATTGATAAAAACACTTGCACAATATAATTATTTTCTAATTCTGTTTTTTGCAAATGTTCACGGCGATTTTCTTTACTTAATAAACTGACTTTGGTAACATATTTAACTAAATTTAAAACATCGACACCAAAATTATCTTGAATTTCTTGTTCAGTTGTAGGTGTGTCTTCAAGAACATCATGCAAGATCCCTGTAATAATAGTTTCAACATCCATTCTTCATGATAATAAAATCTTTGCTGTCGCCAAAGGATGGATAATATAAGGTTCGCCAGATTTACGAAATTGTCCAAAATGTTTCAATTCAGCAAATTTTGCTGCCTTTTCAATTTCCTTAATATTTTCTTCACTAATCTGTGCTTGTTTCGCATCCAATAAAAGTTTATTGATAATTTCACTAACACTAGTATTCTTATAGTTTGCCATTATAAAATTTCCGAAACAACATATAATAAATAATATTTTATTTAATAAAATACATAATGCATGAATAAAAAAATTGATAAGCCTAGTACTAAAAAACCGTGGACTAAAATTTTCTCATGAGCTGCAGTTGGTGTTGTTACCATTGCTAGTTTAGTGGGGATCGGTTTTGGTATTGCCAATTTTATTTTGCATGGATCAAAGAATAAAGGTTCTGGCTATGATGATTCAATGCAAATTCAGCTACAAGCAAAAATTGAAAATAATACTAGTGACACAGAAAGTTTATTATCAGCTGAAAAAATTGCAAATCAATTATCAACAATAACGCAAGTTTTAGGTGCAGATGAAGTCCAAATCCAAAGTGGAATTCAAAAAGGAATTGTAGCACCTAATTCAAGTAATACTATTACTTATGCAAATGTTTATTTGCACACAAATAAGAATTTTTTATCATATGATTTCAATTTTGATACAACACCTAAAAATGATGATGATTCATCAGAAAAGTTACAAGGCCGTCTTGATAATTTAAAATTAACTTTGTATTATCGTCTAGCTCAAAATTATAACTACTATATCCAAAATGCAAGTGGGTGAATGAATAGTGGTTCTAGTTCAATTGTTGATAACCCTAATTTCGCTACTAATGCTTATTTATTAAATAATAATGTCAATCACAAAAATGATGAAAAGATTACAAAAGCGTATAAAACTAGTGATAATAGGTTGATGTTTGATTTGCGACCAAATACAACAAGTGATGAAAATAATTCCACATGGGATTTATCAGGATTTCAAAAACAATTTACAAGTGTCTATAAATGAGATGGTTCTAAAACTCAAACTAGACAAGAGGTAATAGATGCAGCATCTGGTAGTGAATCATCAGTTACATTAACAAAGCCAGAGCTATCTTATGTTTTTTATCGTAATCGTAGCGGCTTAATCAATCTTCTTGAAAACTTAACCACAATTGCTGTACTAAACAACCCAAACTCATCATTAGGTGGGGATGATTTAATTAGAATTAAAAATTTGTATGATGTTGTTGCACAAAATAGCGAGTATAAATCATACATGGAGTGGGCAAGTAGTACTAATAATAGTGGTGGTTATAGTTGAAACACCATTATGACAGATTTGTACAATGCCAAAGATAATGATTTTGGTGTTACCACTAGTGGCTCAAGAACAACAGATCCACTTCTAGATTTATTAAATGCTTACTACATCTCTGGTATTTATCGAAGCAATCATTCTGATTTTTTAGAAACAAATTATAGAAACAATGAATTTTTGTATTCATGAAATTTCAAGAATGACAAATTTATTAGTCAATATTTATATCCTATTGATTACAACAATTGATTTAATTACTTTGAACAAAAAGCGACTAATGATGAGTTAGATAATCCAGATTATGTTAAAGAAACATATTTAACCACCAAAGTTGACACTAAATGAGCCATTTACGATTATTCAATCGGTACATTGAATGGCACAATTAGAGCTTTAAATGATGGTGCCATTTCTAACCCTTTTATCAATTATCATTTAACACCAATTATTAATCAACACACGGGTCAACAAGCAAAATCATTATTTGATGCTTATTTCAATAGGTTTTTAAGTGACTTGGTTACCAATGTACCAACAATTGAAAATCGCTCTATAACTAAAATTAATGCTTTCAATGGAGCAATTATTGGTTTAAGTGCATCAATATTATTGATAGGAATCATTGTTAGTTTGATTTATAGGATTCCTGGATTGTTAATAACATTTAGTGGCGCAACATCATTTTGTTTAAGCTTGTTAATGATGTCAAATTTAAACATTACTTTCTCAGTTGGTAGCATCTTTGCAATAATTTCAGGTATTGTTGCAATGTTTATTCCATTTCTGTATGCTATGAAAGAGTTTAAGAACGCCTTTAGGAATGAGGGTTTAAATTTAAATAATTCTTTTAAAAAAGCATTACTAACTTTTGTTAAATCATCTGTAATTGTAGATATAACATTGATCATCATTGCTTTAGTATATTTATTTTTTGGTGCATACCAACTCCAAAATTTTGGTGCAACACTAACTCTCATTGGAATTAGTAATATTGTTTGTTGTTTCTTTCAAATGCTAATCCTATTTAGTTTGTGATATTTCTTAGAATTAAAACAATATCCACAACTAATGTTCAGTAAGAATGACTTAGAAATTATTAATAGCATTAAAAAGAATCGCACTAAATTTGATGTAAGTTTAACGAGTGATAATAGCAGTAAATTAGAAAAAATTAGTGCTATTGTGGCAGATAATCTGGTAGCTTACAATTGGAAAACATACATTATTTTAGGTGTAATTGGATTGTTTGGTATTGTTGGGTTAATTTTACTTTTGACATTAGGACCAAGCCGTTCTTTGTATTTTGAATACTCTAACCAAATTATTTTTGTTTTCCCATCTTCACAACGAGAAACAGCATACACAATTGCAAATCAATTGTCACAACAATTAAATGTTGATTGAAAATATACCCAATTGTATCCTAATTTCTACAACAATGGCTATGACCAGTTATTACTTGTACCATTAGATACAATTAATCCAGAAGAATTTTATAGTGCAATGCAAATAATTAATCCTAGTTGGATTAACAATGTTCAATTGTTGAGTATTAATACATATTTCACAGATTTACTTATAAATAATTTGGTTAAATGTATTTTTGTATCACTAGCATTCTTGATGATTTTCAATTTCTTAATGTTAAATATTATTAGTGTTATTCCAATCTTTATGACATCATTGTTTACTATTTTGCTTGGTGTCGCAATCATTGGTGCTACAAGAATTTCTATAAATTTAAATACCATTTCAGCATTTAGCACTGGTTTTATTGTTCTACAATTATTGATTATTACTAACTATATGAGTTTAAAATTTCATTATGGTATGAAAACAAGATTATCTAATAAAGAAATCTTGTCATATTCATTGAAACAAACAAAAAGTTTACTTATAATTTCAATTAGTATCATAGTTAGTTTATGAATTGTTATCTTAATGATGGTATTGCTAGAATCTAGTACTAATTTATATAACTACCTAATGATTTGATTATTTAGTATCTTTGGTTTTTTGGGAAGTATTTTAATTTCACCAATCTTATTTGCAAGTTTTATGATGTTAAGAGAATTGTATCTATCTAAAATTTCTAATAATAACCACAAAACTAAACATCAATCTTATGACAAAATTGATGAACAAATTATTATTGGTATTAACCATAATTAGGATGAAAGATGTTTGAGTTAGAAAAAATTAAATCAGCAATTATAGATGTACCTAATTTTCCAATTGAAGGCATTATTTTTAAAGATATCACACCAATCTTCATGCAACCAGAATTGGTCAAAGATATCATTGATGAAATGGCAAAAAGATGCAAAGCAATAGATTTTGATATTATTGTTGCTCCAGAGTCTAGAGGATATTTATTTAGTATTCCATTAGCAATGAAACTAAATAAACCATTTGCATTTATTAGAAAAAAAGGTAAATTACCTCGTAAAACTATAGGTACAGATTATATTTTAGAGTATGGTACTGCTACAATTGAAATCCATGAAGAAGATCTTAAACCAAATAGCAAAGTTTTGATTGTTGATGACTTGTTGGCAACTGGTGGCACAATCAGTGCAATTGAAAATTTGATAAAAAAAGCTGGTAGCCAAGTTGCTGGTAGTTTGTTTTTAATAGAATTAAAAGATCTAAATGGTAGACAAAAATTAGATGGTAAAGTCGAATCTCTAATTAAATATTAGAATCATTAATAGTATCAAAAACAACACAATAAAAATTGTGTTGTTTTTTTTCAAATAAACTTCAAATCAACTGAACTA
>UQVX01000004.1 GCA_900544585.1 uncultured Mycoplasmataceae bacterium
TAGAGGAACTGCTGGTAATGCCAATAGTAATGCATTAACAAAAATAGTCTTTAATGTTTATTCTGAAAATCCTAGTGGCACAGATCGTTTTGCTAATATAAATTGGGGACAAGTTGCTAGCATCATGAGTATATTTGCTGGTTCAAAGGATGAAGGAGTGACTAATACATCTCCTTGAGAATTTAATGATTTAAATAGCAGCAATGTTAATACTAAATGAAATGAAAATAATAATATTACTACAATTTCAAATTCAACAACTACTGCAACTAAAAGTTATAATGATACAAAATGAACATACACTAAAACAAATAGTACAGGAAAAGAAAATGAATCACAAACATTAGCTCAAATAACTGGAAAAATTGGATTTTTTAGAGGATTTTCACCAATTAGTTCAGGAGATAGTACAGGAATAAATTACGGTCGTGCATATGCATTTAATTCAAATGCAAGTAATTTAAAGCAAGTAAAAAATATTGATATTGAAATTAATTTATACTAAGTAATTTTATAAACCCTTTAGCTCCTACGCACTAAAGGGTTTTATTTTTTAAAATAAAATCTTTTAGTAACAACCATATTTTTAATCAATCAAACTAAATAAATTTTTCAAGCATATTTAAATGTATAATTTAGTATGTTTGTAGTTTAAAGATAGGAGAAATAAGATATGTATAATGTTGTAATTATTCTTTGCTCAGTCATTGCAGCGTTGTGCATTATTTTAGGTTTACTACTATCTAAATCTGGATCTAGTTCAGGAATTACTACCATGAGTGGTCAAGACATGGAAATATTTAAAAAAACCAAAGATAGAGGGTGAATGAAAATATTTCAAATTGTCATGATTTTATGCTCATTTGCATTATTAATCATTGCAATAGTAATGAAATTTGTTTCATAAGTAATAGCTGAAGTAATCATGAATAATAATGAGATAAAAAAAATAATTATTAAAACGATTCAAGATGATGGTAATAGAAGGATATTACCTGGCATCATAGTTAAAAAAATTACCAATGAATACTACAACATTAACAAAAGATCAATCTTTAACATGATTGATAACATGATTGATAGTGGTGAGCTAAAGCAATTAGGCGACAAAGTAATTTTAGGTTATATTGATGCCCCAATTGATATGAGCAAAATCTATCAAGGCACTGTTAGCAATATAACTATTAATAGTGATGCTTTTATCACTGTTTATGATGACAACCAAAATGTGGCTACAGATTTTTATGTAAACAAAATTCATGTCAATGGTGCTATTAAGGGTGATGTTGTCAAATTTGCATTATTGCAAAAAGATGTTTCTTTAAATGATAGAAAAGAAGCAGCTATTTTAGAAATCATTAAAAGACAAAAAGAGACATTTGTTGCAACAATTGAATTAGATGATGAATCATATCTAGTTATCCCTGATGACAAGAGGATTTATCTAGATATTATTGTTGATAATTTATCAAACATAAATAATAATGATAAGGTTTTATTAAAAATTGATAGTTTTGATAATAAGAGTTTATTTACTTCAATTATCAAAACTCTAGGTAATTCTAATAATTCAGGAATAGACATTATGTCTGTTGCTTATGAAAATAATGTGCCAATTGAATTTTCAGAAGATGTAATTTTAGAGTCAGAAAAACTAAAATTTAACATTACAAGTAAAGATTTACAAGTAAGAAAAGATATTAGAGATAGACAAATAATTACAATTGATCCAGCAACATCTAAAGATTTAGATGATGCTATTTTTGTTAAAAAATTGCCTAATGGTAATTATTTTTTATCAGTTAGTATTGCCGATGTATCATATTATGTCCAACCAGGAACTAAACTTGATGAATCTGCTTACTCTAGAGGGACATCAGTTTATCTTATTGACCATGTTATTCCTATGTTGCCCCATAATATTTCAGACAACTTATGCTCACTAAACCCTCATGAAGATAAAATGACATTAACATGTGATGTAGAAATTAATCATCATGGTGAAATTATTGACTTCAATGTTTTTCCATCAATTATTAATAATCATCATCGTTTTAGCTATGATGAAGTGAATGAATTATTTGCAAATAATTTTGTTGATAATTCTCATAAACTAGATTCTAGTCTTATTGACCAACTAAAAATTGCTAAGGAATTACATTTGATTTTGAGAAAGAAAAAAAGTGATTTAGGTTACATTGAATTTGATATCAAAGAACCTGTCATCACATTAGATGATCAAGGTAGACCAATTGCAATTGATGTTAAAAAAAGTGGTATTGCCCAAAAAATGATTGAAGATTTTATGGTTGTTGCAAATGAAACAGTCACCCTTTTTGCACAAAAAAATAATTTGGATTTCATTTATCGAATTCATGATAAACCAGACTTAAAAAAAATTACTACTTTTTTAATTGAAGCTAAAAAACTAGGATTTATTTGTCAATTTGATTACAATAATTTGTCATCAAAAGATTTTTTAGAACTTTTAAAGACAAATTCTAATCATCCTGAGTTTAATTTATTTAATAAACTTTTATTGCATGCCATGCAAAAAGCTAAGTATTCCATTGATAATATCGGACACTTTGGACTAGCATTAGAAAATTATACTCACTTTACATCACCAATTAGAAGATATGCAGACCTTATTGTACACCGCATTTTTTGGATGTTTATTTTTGCAAAAAATGAATATTCTGAAAACCAACGTTTTGAGTTAAAACAACAACTAAGTTTAATTGCTGATGAGTGCAATCTGTGCGAAATTAGACAGGTTGAAACTGAACGCAATGTTAATGCAATGAAATTTGCAGAGTACATGTCATATCACATAGGTCAAACTTATGAAGGTGTTGTTTCAGCAATTGTTTCATTTGGAATGTTTGTTGAATTACCCAACCTAATTGAAGGTTTGGTAATGATTAAAAATATTGGTGATGATTTTTATGTATTCAACCCAGATAATTTAACTTTGATAGGTCAAAAAAGTAACAAAATTTATAGCTTAGGAAGTAAAGTAAAAGTACAAGTTATTGGTGCAAATAAACAAGATAGAAAAATAGATTTTAAACTTATTAAATAATTTTTTATTTATTGGTTTAGTTTTTAAAGCAAAAAAATCTAAAGTGCTAAAATTAATAATGTTTATTAACAAATTTCATTACTATGGCTCTTATTTCTAATAAGAATATTTATAGAAATTATGAAATCATTGATGAGTATGAGTGTGGGTTAGTTTTAACAGGTACAGAAGTTAAATCGTTAGCGCATTCACAAGCATCTATCAATGATTCATATATCACTTTTATTAAAGGTGAAGCATTTGTTCTAAACATGCATATTAAGCCATTTGAACAAGGCAATATGTTTAATGTTGATCCATATAGGACTCGGAAAATTTTGTTGCATCGTAGTGAAATTAATAAAATTTCTTTCCAAATTCAAAAGGATGGTTTGACAGTTGTACCTGTTAAGGCATATTGAAAAAACAATTGCATTAAGCTTTTAATTGCAGTTGCTAAAGGAAAAAAACTTTATGATAAACGAGAAGATATTAAGAGAAAAGATATTAATCGTCAAATCTTGAAAAGTATTTATTAGAAGGGACAAGCTATGTGATATGTAGTTAAAAAAGTGCTAAATAAAAAGTACTGACTATACATTTTGTTGCTTGTGCTTATTTTGTTAGGGCAAGTAGCAACTGAAATTTTATTACCAATTTCTCTTGTTCAACTAACTGAGCAAGCACAATTAGCAGCATATAAACAAATTAGCACCTCTGTCGCACTAGCAAATGTTGGTGCACTAGCTGGTTTAATGACTGGGCTGTGTGTTATTTTTTTGCTATGTGGTGGTTCTGCTGGGTTATTAAGCAGTTGATTAGGTTCTAAAATTTGTGGCGACATTAGACTTAAGCTATATCGTAAAATCCAAGACCTATCATTCGCTGATATCGATGGATTTAAAACAACATCTCTTGTTACAAGATTAACAACAGATGTTGAAGCAATTCAAAATGCATTATTTATGATTTTCCGGGTAGGATCAAGATCAATTTTCTTATTTATTGGTGGATTAGTTGCAACCATTGTTATTTCAGTTAATCCAAATTTAAGAATTTTACCAAACTTAGGGGGGGCAACAGAAGCTACTGCTCCTATTGGTGATTTATGGTTTTTAGTACCATTAATTCTATTTGTAATTAGTATGATAATGTTTGGATTGTTATTGATTATTTTAGTTAAATCATCAAAACAATATAAACTTGCAAAATATGCTATTGATGACACTAATAGTGTTATGAGAGAAAATATTTTAGGTGTAAGAGTTGTTAAATCATTTAATCTTCAAGATGATCAAGTTAGAAGATTTCAAATTGCAAATGAAAAGTTAAGAAAAACAAGTGAAAAATCATTCATTATTTCGATGTGAATGTTCCCAATTACCAACTTAATCATGAGTTGAGCAATTGTTTTAACAATTTGAGTGGGAATTGCTGCCAAAGCAATGGATATTGCTAAAGTTGGGGCAATCATGTCTGTAACATCATTAATTCTTTTTGGAATGGTTATTTTAATTAATGTAATTCTTCAAATTGGAAATGCATTAGGGTCATGTAAAAGAATTAGAGAAGTGCTTGATACTGAACCATCAATCAAATTTAAAGAAAATGGTTTGAACATTGAAAAACCAATCATTAAATTTGATAATGTTAACTTTAAATACAATGAAACTGGTGAATATGTTTTAAAAGACATTAATTTAGCAATTAATGAAGATGAAACAATTGGAATTATTGGTGCAACAGGTAGCGGTAAATCTACATTTGTATCTTTAATTACTAGAATGTATGATGTAAAAGAAGGTAATTTACTAATTTCAGGTCATGATATTAAAGATATTGATAAACATGATTTGAGACATAAAATTGCTTTATCACCACAAAGAGTAACATTGTTTAGTGGAACTATTGCATCAAATTTAAGATATGGTAAATCTGATGCCACACTTAAAGAAATGGAATTTGCTGCCAAAGGTGCTCAGGCATATGAATTTATTATGCAAAAAGAAAATAAGTTTGACACACAAGTAGAACAACGGGGACGTAACTTCTCTGGTGGTCAACAACAAAGAATATCAATTGCTAGAGCTTTAATTAAAAATCCTAAAATTTTGATTCTAGATTCATCAACATCTGCCTTGGATATGATTACTGAAAAGAAAGTAAATGAATATATCAAAGAAACTAATAAAGGTCGAACAACAATTGTTATTAGTCAAAGAATTTCAGGGGTAAGAAGTGCAGACAGAATTCTTGTTTTTGAAAAAGGAAAAATTGTTGGTGATGGTAGTCACCATGAATTATTAAGAAATAATGCTATATATCGTGAAATAGCTATTTCACAATTAGGAATGGAGGGTGTAGAAAATGAACTTAACCAATAATAAATCTAAGCACCACCCAATTAATGCTAAATTGGCAAAAGAGTATCAATCATTAATCGAAAATGACTTAGGCAAATTTTTAGAAATGATTGATAATGCCCAAGTTGATGTTGATAGTCTTACTCCCCAACAACATAAGATTGTCAATAAATATCGCTCTAAATTAATGAGAAAATCAACAATTAGTACTACTAAAGCACTATGACAATATATGATGATGTACAAACCATCAGTGATCTTTGTTTTACTTGTTACATTGTTATCAGTTACTTTCAACTGTTTAGCTGCATTTGCATTGGTTTATTTAACTAATGCACTTGGTAAAATTCAAATCGATTTAAAACCAATGGGTCAATTAACTAATCCAACTGATTCCAGTTGGTTTGGAACATTCTCAGCAGTAGCTGGAGTAATATTAGCTTTCTATTTTGTGTTTGCATTTGGAATGTGAGCACAAACGAGAGTGATGGCAATTGTATCCCAAAAAGTTGGATATAAAATTAGAGAAGATTTATTCAATAAAATTCAAAAATTACCAGTTAAATATTTTGACCAAAATTCATCTGGTGATTTGATGTCAAAATTCACAAATGACATTAACAATATTACAGATATGTTTTCACAAAACTCTGCTGTTGTTTTAAATGGAGTAGTGACAATTGTAGCAATGTTAATCTCAATGTTTTTGTTGAGCCCATATTTAACATTAATCTTGTTGGCATTCTTACCATTTATGATTATTCCTGCTTATGTGCTTTCCAAAAAATCACAACCATTATTCTCTAGAGCCCAAAGAACATTAGGGGAAGTTAATGGTTATATTGAAGAAATGATTTCGGGACAAAGTGTTATTACTTTGTATGATCAAAATGAAAATGTTGTAGAAAGTTTTAATAAATATAACAAAAAATTAGTTACTATGACTTTTAAAGGTCAAGGTGTAACATCCGTAATATTACCTCACTTCATTATGTACTTAAACTTAACTAATGCGATTATGTGGGTGATTGGAATTGTGTTTTCAATCAATAAAGTTGGAGTTGGATTCCACGGAATTGATTTAGTTAATATTGCAAATTTAATGTCTGCACCAACAGGTGGTAGTGCTGCATTAGATGCTGATGCATTGGCAATTATTTCTGGTGTATCATTAACAGCTGCATTCTCAATGATGGCTCGTAATTTCTTATTACCATTCACACAAATTGGCGGAATTGCAAATATGTTTATGATGGCATTAGCAGGTGCTGATAGAGCATTGAAAGTTTTCAACGAAGTTGAAGAAATTAATGAATGTGAAAGATTAATTCTTAATATTTCAGAATTGATGTTAGATAATACTTCTGTGCCAAGTTTGCAAGAAGAAGAAAGTATTAAAGTTGAAATTGATGGCAAATTACAAAAAATTAATGACTTACCACATACAGTAGAAACTAATAGTAGTATTAAAGTTAAAGACTTAAACTTTGGTTACTATGATTACAAACAAATTTTATTTGATGTTAATATTGACGTTAAAAAGGGTCAAACAATTGCCATTGTTGGACCAACGGGATCTGGTAAATCAACATTTATCAACTTACTAACAAAATTCTATGACATTAAAACAGGTGATATCTTATTTGGAAATAGAATTTCAATTAAGGATATTACAAAAGAGTCAATTAGAAATAATGTTTCAATTGTTCTACAAGATACATTCTTATTTAATGAATCAATTAAAGATAACATTAGATATGGAAATATGGATGCAAGTGATGAACAAATCATTAAAGCTGCTAAAACAGCTAATGCTCATAACTTCATTATGCAGTTACCAAATGGATATGACACAATTTTAAATGACAATGGAGAGGATTTATCTCATGGTCAAAGACAGCTTCTAGCAATTGCTAGAGCAATCTTATCGCCTTCTAATTTATTAATTCTAGATGAAGCAACATCTTCAATTGATACTAAGACTGAAGCTGAAATTCAATCAGCAATGATGCGCTTAATGGAAAATAAAACATCATTTGTAATTGCCCACCGTTTATCAACAATTCAAAATGCCGACCAAATTTTAGTAATTAAAGATGGTCACATTATTGAACGTGGTACACATGCAGAATTATTAGAATACAAAGGTTTTTATTACAGTCTATATAATTCGCAATTCTATGAAGAAGAATAGAAAAAATTAGATAGAATAATATGTGCACTCAGCAATTTTATATTGAGTTTAATTAGTACATAACATTTATGTTTAGGAAGTAAGCCATGCTGAAACGCTCTGAACCCTTTAGTATGTAATAATAACTCAAGAATAAAATCACTTTGTGTATTCATAAAATACAAACAAAGGTAAAAATTTAAGATATGCGTTACACAGGTAGTATTTATCGTAAATCAAGAAAATTAGGATTTTCTTTATTAGAAAATAATAAAGAATTCTCTAAAGGTAAAAAAAGATCAACACGTCCAGGCCAACACGGTGCAAAACGTGTTAAGCTAACAAACTATGGACAACAATTGAATGAAAAACAAAAACTTATGTTTTTGTATGGAATGAATGATCGCCAATTCCGTAGATTCTTTATTATTGCAAAAAAACATAAAGGGGCCACAACTCTTAACTTATTGAGAGTTCTAGAAGCAAGACTAGATTCTTTAGTTTATCGTGCAGCCTTAGCTCCTACAAGACGTAGTGCTAGACAATTAGTTACTCACGGACACGTCCTAGTTAATGGTAAAAAAGTTAACATCCCTTCAATTATTCTTAATGTAGGGGATAAAATTAGCATTGCTGAAAGTGCAAAATCATTACCATTAGTGGCAGATGTTAAATCTAGTCCTGCTGAATTCATTAAATTAGACAAAAACAATTTGATTGCTGAATTCACAAGAGTTCCTGAAAGAGAAGAATTACCTGAAGGAATTAATGAATCACACGTTGTTGAATGATTCAACCGTCTCCTATAATATATTATTTATTCAATTACAAAACAACACCTAATAAACATGAACATGAAATTTAGACAAAATCCAAATTTCATGTTTTTTTATTGCACTTGAATTTTATATTCGCCAGGTAACATTCAATTTAATTTTTTTGGATTCTAATGTCATTGTAATAATCAATAAAATTGTTAATTTCATTTTCAAGTTTATTAAATGTCATTTGTGCAATATTCAAATTATAAATGAGTTGAGTTTTAAAAATACTAAATCAGAATTCAATGACACAATTATCTAACGAGTCTATAATTCTGACATTGACTGGCTCATTGGTTTGACATAAAAAGACAATAATCCTTTCTTGAGAAATGAATTATTGTCTAATGTTGATGTTGATGTTGGGTGTGTTTTTTAATATTGTGTTTGCATGAAAATATGATGTTTTATTAATATCCATTAATATTTAGTTGGATCAACTATTTACTAATCATTAAATAAAATTGCAATCAGATTGCGTTAATTGAATTTATATAATTTAATCAATAAAATCCACTTCTCTATACATAAGAACTAAATCATAATTAATAAATAGAATTTTGTTTCTTGTTATTATTATAGAAATCAATATTTCTATATAAATAAAAGATAAAGGTATAACTGGATTAATTTTAAATAAACTTTTAATAAAACCTACCCAATGTTATATGAGAAAGAAAATATTTGTAATTACATAAATTCTTAAGTTAAGTAGTACTTTTTGTTTTACGAAAACACTCATAAAACAGATGTATGATGTGGTTTTATCTAAATTGCATATTTTTATTTATACAAGTAGTATAAAAGAATACCTTGTTATTTATTTTGAAATAAAGATAAATTTTTATTGTTTTGATTGTAGCACACTTAGTAAATTCTTTTAATATAGGTATTGAAAAAGTCAATCACTCAAAAGTAATTGACTTTTTATATTTTATAAAACTAGTAAATATTAATTGTTACTTTTATTTTATGTAAAGTTAATGAACTACCACTACCACTTGGAGTTCCAAAACTATAAATACCACCTTTTGTTCTTAATACTGAATTAGCAGAATTTGGTTCTAAACCTCTAAAAACATTCACCTCATTAGCAACTAGAGTAGCATATGTTGTGGCTTGATCATGTTGAGATTGATTAGATGTTGTCTTTTGGTAAGTTCAATTAGTACCATTTGAATATCTTGTGGCATTTTTGACATTGTCATTAAGTTTTAAATCTGGACTATCACTTGGGTCGTTAATGATTCATGAACCATCATTAGCTAAAAGCTTGCTAACTGATAAATCTTCAAATCGAGCTAACCACGCCTTACCTAAGAAATTTGTTTGGCTACTATCAAGCTTTCCGAAAATATTCATAATATTTGCAACTTTTTGTCAATCAATGGTATCAAAACTTTTACCAGTTGTTGAAGTTGCTTGAACATTAAACACGATTTCTGTCAATTGTGCAGTGGTTGGATTACTTGCTTCTCCACTATTACGT